>CANQJU010000106.1 GCA_947624315.1 uncultured Bacilli bacterium
TCCAGTGTTTTTGCTAAATATTTTTCAGAAAAAAATAATATAAGAATTTCTGTAGTTTCTGATACTATTAAGAACTTATATAATATGTTAAAAACATATGAAATTGATTTTGCTATTGTTGATGGAAAAATATCTGATAGTGATTTTCAGATGACTTTACTAGATACTGATTGTTTAGTTTTAGCAATATCTAATGATAATAATCTTTCTAATAAAACGATAGCTACATTAAATGATCTAAAAAAAGAACGTTTAATTTTAAGAAGACCAAATTCTGGTACACGTATGCTTTTTGAAGCAAATCTTGCTTCTAACAATGAGCTTCTTGATTCTTTCAATGTCATTCTTGAACTTGATAGTATCTCAACAATCAAAGAACTTGTGCAAAAGAATTTTGGAGTTTCGATTCTTTCTTTAAGTGCTTGTCGTCAAGATGTTAAAGAAGGTCGTTTTAAAGTAATCCCTATTGAAAACTTAAGTATGAATAGAGATATAAATATTGTTTATCACAAAGATTTTGAGCATAAAGATATTCTTGATGATATAAATGACATTTATAAAGAAATGATTTATGAAAACAAAAAATAATTAAGGCAATTGTCTTTTGCTTTATCTTTTGATAAAAATGTGATAAAATATATGAAATATAAGAGGTAAAAAGATATATGAATAAAACTAACTATACAATGATGTGTGATTTTTATGAGTTAACAATGGCAAATGGCTATTTTAACAGTGAAATGAAAGATAAAATATGTTACTTTGATGTTTTTTACCGCACTGTTCCTGATAATGGTGGTTTTGCTATTTGTGCTGGACTTGAACAAGTAATTGAATATATTGAAAACTTGCATTTTAGCGAAGAAGATATTGAATATTTGCGCAATCAAAAATGTTTTAGTGAAGAATTTTTAGAATATTTAAGAAATTTTAAATTTACTGGTGATATTTATGCTGTAAAAGAGGGAACACCTATTTTTCCTAAAGAACCAATCATGATTGTTCGAGGAAAGGCGATTGAAGCCCAATTCATTGAAACATATGTTTTATCAGTTTTAAACCATCAATCACTTATTGCCACAAAAACCAATAGAATTGTTAGGGCAGCTGAGGGAAGAGGTATTTCCGAATTTGGCTCACGTCGTGCTCATGGAGCTTTAGCTGCTATTTTAGGAGCTCGAGCTGCCTATATTGGTGGGGCTGGTGCAACGGCTTGTACGCAAACAGGACGAGAGTTTGATGTCCCTGTGACAGGAACAATGGCTCATTCTTGGGTCCAAATGTTTCCTGATGAATTGACAGCTTTTAAGAGATATTGTGAAATATATCCTGATAATGTTACATTACTTGTTGATACATATAGTGTTTTAAAAAGTGGTGTTCCTAATGCTATTAAAGCTTTTAATGAAGTTTTGCTACCACTTGGAAAAAGACCAAAAGCAATTAGATTAGATTCTGGAGACATTGCTTATCAATCTAAAAAAGCGCGTAAGATGTTAGATGATGCTGGATATAAAGATTGTAAGATTGTAGCTTCAAATTCTTTAGATGAGCATATAATTGTTGACCTATTATGTCAAAATGCTAAAATTGATGCCTTTGGGGTTGGTGAAAGATTAATCACATCTAAAAGTAGTCCTGTCTTTGATGGTGTATATAAACTTACAGCTATTGAAGAAAATGGACAAATAATACCAAAAATAAAAATAAGTGAAAATGTTGGTAAAATTACAACACCTCATTTCAAAAAATTGTATCGTTTATATGAAAAATCGACAAATAAAGCTATCGCTGATCTTTTAACAGTTTATGATGAAAAAGTACCTCAAGATGAGATTGAAATATTTGATCCTGAAGCAACTTGGAAAAGAAAAGTAGTCAAAGATTTTGTTTGTGAAGATTTACTTGTACCAATTTTTTTAAATGGTAAAAAAGTATATCAATCCCCATCATTACAAGAAATAAGAAAATATTGTGAAGAACAAGTAGAATGTCTATGGGATGAAGTTAAGAGATTTGAAAATCCTCATAATTATTATGTCGATTTATCACAAAAATTATGGGACATTAAAAATGATTTGTTAAAGAAGAATAAATAGACAAATAGATATAAATTATCATATGAAAGCAATTTCATATGATTTTTTTATTGAATATTTTTTTGAAAATAGTATAATATTAATTAGTTTTAAAACTAATTAATTTGAGGTGAATTATGAAACAAGTTGAAGAAAATACCTTGATGTTAATAAATAGAGCATCAAAACTATTTCGCAATTATATGAGAAATGCAACTGATAAATTAGGATTAAATGATACATATCGACCTTTAGTTATGATTTTGAATCGTGAAGACAATTTAACACAACTAGAGTTGGCTAAAAAAACTAATTTTTCGGCGCCTAGTATTAGTTTATCTTTACAAAAAATGGAATTAGAAGGTTTGATTGAAAGAAAAGTTGATGATATTGATAAAAGGCAAACAAGAATTTTTATTACCGAAAAGGGAAGAAGTTTTGCTAGTAAAATAATTGATATAATTCATATTGTTGAAGAAGAAGTGTTTAAAGAAGTTAATATTGATGAGCAAATGATTGCTAATGAAATATTAAAAAAGATTATTAACAAGTTGGAAGAGATTGGAGGAATAAACGGTGAAAATATTTAAATATTTGAAACCATATTGGTGGCTAGCCCTTCTTGCTCCTTTATTTATGATTGGTGAAGTTGTTTTTGATTTATTGCAACCAAAATTAATGGAAAAAATAGTTGATGAAGGAGTTTTATCAAATTTAATAGCTAGTGATAAAATTGAAATAGTTGTCAATACAGGTTTATTAATGCTTGGATGTTTAGTCATTGGAGGTATATGTGGTATTGCTTCAGCTGGATGTGCCAGTGCTGCTGCAAATTCATTTGGTGATGATGTAAGAAAAGATTTATTTAGTCGAGTTATTAATTTGTCATATGAACAAACAGATAAATTTACAACAGGATCTTTAGTTACAAGAATTACCAATGATGTAACACAAGTCCAAAACTTTGTATCTATGGCTATTCGAATGTTTGTAAGAATGATTATGCTATTTGTTGGTGGAATTGTTATGATGCTTCTTACAAGTGTTAAATTTGCTATTATATTAGCGATTGTTTTACCAATACAAATTATCCTTGTTTTTATTTTCTTAAGAAAAATGTCTCCAATATTTAAATCAGTACAAGGAAAAATAGATAAAGTTAATGCTGTTGTTCAAGAAAATGTTGGTGGAGTTAGAGTAGTAAAAGCTTATGTTAGAGAAGATTATGAAAGCAATCGCTTTAACGATGCTAATGTTGACTTATCACTAACAACTTTAAAAGTTCAAAAAATATATGCTTTAGTTAGCCCATTAATGATGATATTTATGAATGTTATTGTTGTGGCAATTATTTATATTGGTGGAATAGAGATTCACCAAAATATCTTAGCCGGTGTTGAAGGAACAATGACTGTTGGTAAAGTTATGTCAGGATTAACTTATATTGCTCAAATTTTAATGTCTGTTATGCAATTAGCAATGATTACGCAAGCTATAACAAGAGCAAAAGTATGTATTAGTCGTATACAAGAAGTATTAGATAGTGAACCAGTTATTGCTTCAGATGTTGAATATGAAAAAGAAGATAATAATGTTAAAGGAAGCATCGAATTTAAAAATGTTTCTTTCAGTTATCCAAATTATTCCAGCAAGCCAGTTATTTCTAATTTTAATTTAAAAATTAATCCTGGAGAAGTTGTAGCTATTTTAGGAGCAACTGGAAGTGGAAAAAGTAGTCTTGTTAATTTGATACCAAGGTTCTATGATGCTACTGAAGGAGAAGTATTAGTAGATGGTGTTAATGTTAAAGATTATAATTTATTAAATCTACGTGAAAAAGTAAGTATGATTTTGCAAAAAACAGAACTTTTCTCAGGAACCATTGAAGAGAATATTCGTTGGGGAAAAGAAGATGCTACTATGGATGAAATTAAAGAAGTAGCTAAAATTGCTCAAGCTGATTCTTTTATTGAAGGTTTTCAAGATAAATATCAATCTCAAGTTGGTGAAAGAGGAGCTAATTTAAGTGGTGGTCAAAAGCAAAGAATATCTATTGCTCGTGGAATTATTCGCCAACCAGAAATTTTAGTATTTGATGATTCAACAAGTGCTCTTGATTTAGCAACTGAAGCAAATTTACACAAAGCTTTAAAAGAAAAAATGAAAGGCACAACTACAATTATAATTGCCCAAAGAGTTGCAAGTGCTAAGAATGCTGATAGAATTGCGGTTATTGATAATGGAATGTTAGTCGCATATGATACGCATGAAAAATTAATGGAAACCTCTCCAATATATCAAGATATTTATAATTCACAACTAAAGAGAGGTGATGAA
>CANQJU010000107.1 GCA_947624315.1 uncultured Bacilli bacterium
ATTAAGAAGTATCAATGGGTTACAATTCCTCTTGCTATTCATGGCGTTGTTTGTAAAAAAGATGGAAGTGTTGTTGAAGTAAAAATCGGTGAAGATGCTAATGATCCAGTTGTAGGTATTAGTGATTTATTAATTCATCTATCTGCTGATCAAATGCAAAAAACAGCAGCTCGCGTTATTGAAGGTGAAGCTTTAGATGTTACTTTAGGAAGCATGCCACTTAAAGATGAAGAAAAAGAATCTGTTAAAGCTAATATTAAAAAGATTTTAAAAGATAAATATGATTTTGAAGAAGAAGATTTATTGAGCGCTGAACTTGAAATCGTTCCTGCCGGAGAAGCTCGAGATTATGGACTAGATCGTAGTATGGTTGCTGGTTATGGTCATGATGATAGAGTTTGTGGATACACATCATTAAGAGCTGTATTAGATACACCTGAAGCTGATTATACAACTTGTGCTATTTTAGTTGATAAAGAAGAAGTAGGTTCAATTGGTGCAACAGGTGCTCAATCTAAATTCTTTGAAAATGTAATTGCTGAAATGATTAGTTTATCAGGAGAATATTCTGAATTAAAAGTTCGTAAAGCTTTAGAAAATACAAAGATGTTATCAAGTGATGTATCAGCTGGATTTGACCCACTATTTGCTGGTGTAAATGATGCTAAAAATTCCGCATATTTAGGCAATGGTATTTGCTTTAATAAATTTACTGGTCGTGGTGGTAAGAGCGGTGCTAACGATGCTATGCCTGAATTTTTCGCCGAAATCAGAAAAGTTATGGATGAAAATGATGTAAACTTCCAAACTGCTGAATTAGGTCGCGTTGATCAAGGCGGCGGCGGTACAATTGCATATATTTTAGGAAACTATAATATGTATGTAATTGATGCAGGAATTGCTGTTTTGAACATGCATGCTCCAATGGAAGTTGTTTCTAAAGCCGATGTTTATGAAGCATATTTAGCTTATAAGACATTTATCAGTAAACTATAAAATTTGATAAATTATACCCTTTCTAGTTTATACTTCCCATTAGAAAGGGTTTTTTAATGCTTTATAAAAAAATAATTATAATTTGTAATAATTTTTATGACAAAATTATCATAAATATAAATTTAGGGTTTTAAAATTTAAATAAATATGATATAATTTAATAACCTATTTGAGGTGAGAAGATGATAAAAGCAATATTTTTTGATTTAGATGGAACATTATTACCAGTAAATGAAGATGAATTTATTAAAATATATTTTCATCTTATTACTGAAAAAGTTTCATCATTGGGATATGATGCTAATACTCTTACTAAAACAATATGGGGTGGCAATGTAGCAATGTATCAAAATGACGGAAATCTTACCAATTGTGAGGTTTTTTGGAAATATTTTGCTAGCATTTATGGGAATGAAAAGTTAAAAGATAAAGAAGTATTTGATGGTTTTTATACAAAAGAATTTAAAGAACTTAAAAAGGTTTGTCATGAAAACAAATATGTAAGGGAAATAATTGATTTTTGTCATAAAAATGTTCAATATACTATTCTTTCAACAAACCCAATTTTTCCCTTGTGTGCCACATTAACTAGAATGAATTTTGTTGGTTTAAAAGAAAATGATTTTGATTATATAACTGCGTATGAAAATAGCCACTATACAAAACCTAATCCTCTTTATTTTCAAGAAATAATGAATAAATTTAATTTAAAACCCAATGAAGTTATTTTGTTTGGAAATAATACTTTAGAAGATGGTGAGTGTGCTTCTAAATGTGGAATTAAGTGTTATATTGTTGGCGATTATATTATTTATGCTGGTGAGCATAAGAACGATTTTCCAATTATAAAAATGGAAGATGTTCTTCAAACAATCATTAAAGAAATCGAGGTGAATAAAAATGCTTAAAGTCTTTATTGATACAGGTTCAAGTATAAAGCAAGAAGAAAAACAAAAGTATGATGTAGAATTAATACCTTTAAAAATTTTATTAGGAGATAAGGAATATGAAGATGGAGTTAATTTACCACTTGATGTTTTTTATCATGAGTTAATTGATAATAAATATTTTCCTAAAACTTCCCTTCCATCTCTAGTAGAATTAGAAGAAAGGGTAACTAAATGTACTGATAATGGTGATGATGTCATAATTATTACTATTTCATCTAAAATATCAAGTACATTTCATTCTATAAAGTTATTATTTGAAGAAAATCCTAAAGTTAAAGTTATTGACTCTCATTGTGCCGTTGGAGGAATGAGATTAATCGTCGATGAAATCAATCGTCATCGCGATGAAAGTCTTGATGAATTGGAAACACGAATTTATAACTTTATTCCTAGAATTCAAATAATGGCTATTCCCGAAACTCTTAATTATTTATTAAGAGGTGGACGCCTATCTAAAGCAGAGTGGTTAATAGGAAGTGTTTTAAAAATTAAACCTATTATAGGATTTAAAGAGGGAAAAGTAAAACCTTTAGCTAAAAAAAGAGGTTTAAGAAGTGGTATGGAATATATCGCTAATGCTTTGAATGAACTTAATTGTGATCCTGATTATGATATTATTGCTTCCTATACTTATAATAAAGATAATTTGGAAAAGTTAATATCAATTACTGATGAGAAATATTTATCACAAATAAAAGTATATGATAATTTAGATCCAGCCATTGCTTGCCATTGGGGACCTAATGCTTTTGGCTATATATTTGTTAGCCGTGAATAAGAAAATGACAAAAAAGCATCTTTTTAAGATGTTTTTTTTATGGCTTACATATAATTATGTGGGTGATAATGTGTTTAAAAAAATTCTTATTTTATTTTTAATTATTTTGAGTGTTAATGTTGTAATACATGCTGATAATGGTTTAATGATACAAGCTAGTAGCTATATACTTATGGAAAAAGAATCAAAAAGAGTTTTGAGTGAAAAAAATATGAATGAAAGGTATTTAACAGCTTCGATTGCTAAAATTATGACAGCAATTGTCACAATAGAAAATTGTGATAACTTAGAAAAATATGTTGAAGTGGGATTAGATACAATTAGGCAAGAAGGATCAAGCATTTATTTAAAAGAAGGAGATAAAGTTAAAATTATTGATTTATTGTATGGATTGTTATTAAGGAGTGGCAATGATGCGGCCTATCTTTTAGCTAAAACAGTAGGAAGTAGTATTGATAACTTTGCTATTTTGATGAATCAAATGGCAAAAAAGGTGGGAATGATTTCTTCAACATTTAACAATCCATCAGGTCTTGATAGTGAATCATTTAACTATTCAACAGCATATGATATGGCATTATTAATGGCTTATGCTCTAAATAATAAAATATTTGCTAAAATAACTTCAACAAAGTCCTATTCATCAAAGACTTATTTAGGAAATACATTATATTTTGTCAATAAGCATAAGTTAGTTCACAATTTAGACTATGTAACTGGTGGTAAAACAGGTTATACTAAAAATGCCAAAAGAACATTGGTAACTAGTGCTAAAAAGAATGGCATGGAATTAATTGTTGTCACCTTTAATTGTGGTGATGATTGGAATGCTCATCAAAAGTTATTTGATTATGGTTTTAACAATTTTAAAATGAAAACTATCTTAAGAAAACAAATAATTGATTTAAATAATCAATATTATGATGTTATTCCCTTTTTACCTCAAGATTTAAGATATCCTCTTAAAGATAATGAAAAAGTAAAATGCATTGTGTATTTAATTAATAATCCCAAGGATAAAATCATTGGTAAAGCTAGTCTTTATATTAATAACAAAGAAGCAACAAGCATAGAAATATATAGGTATTATTAATGAATATTGTTTGGATTATAATTGTTTGTATTTCTTTGGTTTATGGTTTATGGAATGGAAATGGTGAAGAAATGGCAGAGGCAATGCTATCTTCAGGTCAAAATACTTTAGAACAACTTTTAAAGATTGGTAGTTTGATTATATTTTATAACGGATTATTTAAAGTAGCTATTGATAGTGGTTTAATAAAACTAATAAGTAAATTTTTTTCTAAATTTATTAAAAAAATATATAAAGATTTACCAGAAAATCATATTGTTAATGAATATATTTGTGCTAATCTTGTGGCAAATTTATTGGGATTAGGAGTGGCTTCAACTCCTATGGCAATAAATGCTCTAAAGGAAATGAAAAAATTGAGTAATGGTAAATTGAGCTCATCGATGATCATTTTTACTGTAATGAATATTGCTAGTTTTACTTTATTTCCTTTAACAATTTTAGGAATTAGAGAAATATATCATGCCAAAATAAATATGCAATTGTTACCATTTTTAATTATAATTACCTTTTTAATGATTTAAGCTTTGAAATTGGTATGTAGT
>CANQJU010000108.1 GCA_947624315.1 uncultured Bacilli bacterium
CAACCAGCTCGTCGGCTGTTTCGTATTTGCCGTTTTTTATATCGTTTACAACGCAGCTTTTTATATGATTTTCAAGCTCAGGAGCTTAAAAAAACGACATTATCTCTTAATGGATATATCGCTGTTGTCTTTCAACACGAATATGATCACCTTGATGGTATCCTTTTTGTTGATCATATTAATAAAGAAAATCCATTTTTCATCCCTGAAAATGCTAAACCAATTGTCTTTAAATAATTGAAAGAGGTTAAGCCTCTTTTTTTATTATTTTGAGATTAAAAATTACTTGTTCAAATCAAATTTATTTTTTATCATAATTTTTTAAAAATTTTGTTTAAAAAAATAAAAAAATTGTAATTATTTTTACTAAAATATTAGGCGAATAATTAAATTTTAGATCATTCTTAAAATTTAAGTTTTAAAAGATTTTTTGAGCAAGACAATTAAGAATTCAAAAATAAACCAAAAAACAATTATAAGCGAATTTTTTGGCATTTTTGGGCGTAAAAATAAAGATTCGTTGATTCATTTGCCCAAAATTTATTTCGAAATAAATTTTTTCTTAGAATTTTACTAAAAATAATATTTGTAATTGCACAAGCCCAAAAGCTAATAATTTTACCAAAAAATTAAATTAAAAATAAATATTAAAGTAAAAGATAAAAAAATAATCCATAAATTATATTTTTTAAAACAATTTTTTTATTAAAATTTTAAAAATTAAATTTCTTCTAAATAAGATATAAAAGACAATATTTATATCTTTTTTTACATCATTTAATTTCTAAAAAATAAAAAAATAATTTAGTAAAACATTTTTATCTTTATTTTTTTAATTATTTTGGTATAATTATACTGGTAAAAATTAAGAAAGGAGGCGTAAAAGTGCTATCAAAAAACAAATTTCAACTTCCTGAAATAGAAAGTTTTAACGATAATAATATTAAAGTAATGGCCTTAGGAGGTCTAGGTGAAGTTGGAAAAAATATGTATTTAGTTGAATGTAATGATGAAATAATTATCATTGATTCGGGAATTTTGTTTCCAGATGATACTTATGGCATTGATTACGTTATCCCTGATTACACATATTTGAAAATAAATGAAGATAAAATAGTTGGTTTATTTATTACACATGGCCACGAAGACCATATCGGTGGTATACCCAATTTATTAAGAGCAGTTAATGTAAAAGCTGTATATGCTACAGGATTAGCTGTTGGGTTAATTAAAGCCAAAATGAGTGAATGCAATGGAGTAAGTATCAATTTAATCGAATATAGTGATCAATCTGTCTATAAATTCAAAAACTTTGAAGTTTCTTTTTTCAAAACTAATCATAGTATTCCTGATTCTCATGGAATTGCTATCAAAACACGCTTAGGATATATTCTTCATACTGGAGATTTTAAGATAGATTTAACTCCTCTAACAAACATGACTGATTTTGGAAAAATCACTGACTATGCTAAAAGTGGAGTTTTGTGCTTGTTGTCCGATTCAACAAATGCCAATGTCAATAAATTCACAACTTCCGAAAAAAGAATAGGAGAAAGTATCAAAAGCATATTTGCGGCAATAAAGGGAAGAATTATTATCTCAACCTTTGCCTCAAATATTTATCGTGTTCAACAAATCATCGAAGCAAGTGTTGAAACCAAAAGAAAAGTTATTGTTTTTGGTAGAAGTATGGAAAAGTGCGTTAATGTAGCGCAAAAACTAAATTATATTAAAGCTCCCCAAAATACTTTTATCAATGCTAAAGACTTCCAATATATAAGTCCAGAACATTTAACAATTCTAAGTACGGGTTCTCAAGGTGAGCCTCTAGCAGCGCTTTCTAGAATTGCTGATGGAACCCACAAAAAAATCAAAATCATTCCTGGAGATACTATTGTCTTTTCATCAAGCGCTATTCCTGGTAACCAACAAAGTATTAATAAAACTATTAATAAATTGTATAAGGCGGGAGCAAATGTCATTGTCAATAGTCCTTTAGTAGATACTCATGCATCAGGCCACGCTGGAGAAACAGAGTTATTGCTAATGCTTGCGTTAGTGCGTCCAAAGTATTTTGTCCCTATTCATGGTGAATTTTCTATGCAAAAGCGCCATATGGATCTGGCCATTGAAAGTGGCATCCCTAAAGAAAATTGTTTCATTTTAGAAAATGGTGAAGTTTTAACATTTACTGATGATAGAGTCTTTTGCAATTACTGTGTACCTTCAGGAAATACATATGTTGATTCTAACAATTTTGAAATCAATGGAAATATTATCAAAGAGCGTAAATTATTAGCTGATGATGGATTAGTTTCTTTAGTTTTTAAAGTCGATGGTAAATTTAATTTAATCGGTACCGTAGAATTTTTCTCACGTGGTTTCATTTATATGAAAAGCAGTGAAGATTTAGTCAATCAAATAAAACAAAAAGCTCGAACAATCTATACATCATATATTAAAAAATATCCAAAAGCTACAAAACAACAAATCGAATATAATATAATTTTGGAAATGGGAGCTTATTTACAACAAGCCACCAACCGTAAACCAATTATTATTCCTTCGATTTTAGTTTGCAAGACCATTTAATATGGTCTTTTTTTAGGCTTTATGATATAATTAGTAATGGTGAAGAATATGTTAATTTGTCCAATATGCCATAAAGAAATAATCAAAAACAATCAAACATTTAAATGCATAAATAATCATTCTTTTGATATATCTAAAAATGGTTATATCAATTTGCTAGTCTCTAAGACAAATAGTGGCGATAACAAAGAGATGGTTCAAGCGAGATTTTCTTTTTTGAATTTAAACTATTA
The DNA here is from genome assembly GCA_947624315.1 of uncultured Bacilli bacterium. Classification (GTDB taxonomy): domain Bacteria; phylum Bacillota_I; class Bacilli_A; order ML615J-28; family CAG-698; genus Tener-01. Next base: position 2,826 of record CANQJU010000108.1, read on the forward strand.
TGAACCTCTAGCTTTAAAAATAAAGGAAATTGCTTTATCTTATCCACATGATATTATTGGAGATTGTGGGTGCGGAACCGGATATTATTCATCATTTTTAAAATGTGAGGATAATGAAATATATGGTTTTGATATCTCCAAATATGCTATCCTTAAAGCTAGTAAAACTTATAAAGATAATCATTACTTTGTCTCATCAAATAACAATATTCCTTTAAAAGACAATTCCTTAGATATCTTATTAACCATATTTGCTCCTGTTTTTGCTAATGAAGTTTATCGCATAATTAAAGCAAATGGAATATTTATATTAGTAACTCCCGGAATATATCACTTGTATGAATTAAAGGAATTGCTATATGAAAAACCATATTTAAATGATCTAAAGAGTAATGAATTAAATAATTTTAAAACTATCGATAATTATAATCTTAAATATACTATTAATATAACTAAAGAAGATTTGCTTCTTCTTTTAGCAATGACACCATATTATTATAAAACTAATCATGAGAGTTTCTCACATTTAGTTAATCAAATGTCTTTGACAATTGATTTTATTATTACTGTTTATCAAAAGGTCTAAAAAGACCTTTTTTTTGTAAAATAAAAACCGGCATAGCCGATTATTTATTCAAATCATCATTTACTTTTATTTTAAACATACGATAGACTTCTCTTGTTAACATCGCATCTTCTAAGGCATCATGCATTTGCTCTTCTTGAGGTAAACCTAACATCTCATAATATGTTTGAAATAATCCCATTTCATCTTTATAATTGTAATAGTTTTTCATAACTTGCATAATGTTAATGTAACGATTGCGTATTGGTAAAGCTTTTATTCCATTGTATTTAAAGGATTGCTCTAAAGCAAGCATATCGCTTTTTCCCCAGGCAATAATTTTAGGATTATACTTTTTTAATAAACTTTTTAACAATTGGTAAAATTCATTATAATCAATTGCGCTATCAAATTCTTCTCTTCTTCTTGACAAGAATTTTAATGTTCTATTATTTAGAGCATAACTTTTTTTAGGTTTTACCAAATTACTATCTTCAAAAACAATATTTCCATTACTATCTTCAATAATCACTCCATATTGAACAATTTCCGCAACATGGGGCATAGTTTGATAATAAGCAGGAAGTGAAAATTCTAAATCTAAAAACATTTTATATTTTATTTTATCTAATAGTTTTTTAACACCATTACGAATTGTATGCAAATCATAAAAGACTTTTCTTTCTCTTTGGTTTGGTTCAATTATTTTCACAAATGAATCAATGTCATAAACAGGATAGCCATTATGTTTTCTCATCTCATCATTTATGATTACAAACACATAAGGTTTATGATAAAAATATGGACCAAAATCTTTAAAAAGTTTACGACTCATATATAAATACCATAATTTC
>CANQJU010000109.1 GCA_947624315.1 uncultured Bacilli bacterium
TAATAGGTATACCACGTCCATTGTCTTGTACTTCAACAGTATTGCCCTTATGAATAATTACTCTAATTTGGTTAGCATATTCTGATAAAACCTCATCAATAGAGTTATCAATGATTTCCCAAACTAAATGATGCAAACCACGAGAATCTGTTGAGCCAATGTACATACCAGGACGTTTTCTAACAGCTTCAAGTCCTTTTAAAACCTGAATCTCTTCACTTGTATAAGAATTACTCTTATCTTTTGCCATATTTTCATCAACCTCTCATTCATATTATAATTATAGCATATATTTAATAAAATGTAAATCTTTATTTTTACTATTTTTTTATATTCAAATTGTTATTTTGAATATATTAAACGCTATTTTTATTAATAAAATTAAAAATGATAAAAATTTAATAAATGTAATTAATTACTTTGATATTTATTAAATTAAATGGTATAATTAAGTCGGTGATATTATGGATATTTTTTTGAAAATTATTTTTATATTAGCTTCTTATCTTTTTGGAGCTATCCCCTTTGGATATATAATAGTAAAATTATGCAAAAGAGTTGACATAAGAGAGTATGGAAGTAAAAATACAGGTGCAACAAATGTTGGTCGAGTACTAGGCAAAAAAATGGCGTTGCTAGTTTTTTTACTTGATGCTTTTAAAGGATTTATTTTCACATTCCTCTTTCGCTTCCATATTATCCCCGAAAAGTATATGATTTTATCTCCTGCCCTATATGGAGTAGTAGCCTTAATCGGTCATTCATTTCCGATTTATTTAAAATTTAAAGGCGGTAAAGGAGTAGCAACAGGAGCAGGATTTATATGTGGATATTGTCCATGGCTTTTGCCAATATTGCTAATTGTTTTCTTTGTAACTGTGGGAATATCTAAAATGATATCATTAGGATCACTTATGGCTACCTTAGTAGCTTTAATTACATCACTAGTTTTGTTTTTAATAAAACGAGATCCAATTTTAAATTTAGAAACCGATATTTATTTTTTTATATTTACAATTTTAGCTTGTGCTATTATATTTTTACGACATTCTACAAATATCAATAAAATTATTAAAAAGAACGAATCAAAAGTTAAATGGTAAATTGTAAAAAATGATAGATTTTATCGAAAATAAATATAATCATTTTTTATTTTAGAGTATGATTAATAAAAAACAAAATAAAACAGCACCAATTTGATGCTGTTTTTTATTTAACTATTGATTTTTTCTCATTGCTTCAACTACTTGACGTACCTTCTTCTCTGAAGGAGTTACACCCATTTGTTGGAACATAACACGAATTTGTTTTTCATTAATAGGATCATTTTTCTTGAATTGTTTTGCAACAAGTCTTCCTCCCAAAATAAATCCAACGATTAAGGCAACAATTATAGCAGCAACTAAACTAACAATAAAAACCCAAAGTTTAATCATAATTATTATCTCCTTTATTACATAATATTTTACTATAAAACTACTAAAAAAGCAAATGAAATTTATATTATATTAATACTTCTTTTGAAGATTTAATTAGTTATTTTTTTAATAATCTATTTTTCAAATTTTTTTCAAACAAAAAAGAATGAATTTCAATTGTTTCTTGACTAATATATAAGTGTGTAGGAAGCTTATGAACTAAAAAAATAGGGGTTTTCTCTTAAAATTTACAACAGGAGGTGATTCTATGGTTATAAACCAAAAAATCTCTCCAAGTATTTTAGGAGAGGTTTTAATAGTAATAATGTTAGAAATTATTATATTAACATTAAAGCTATTAATAGCTTTTTTAGAGCTTATCAATACTTTGATTAGAATAAAATCTAAAAAAAGTAATAAATAAGTTATTTTAAAAAGGTCCCCCAGTGTTTTTTAGGAAGGGGGATCTTTTTAAATCCTTAAAAAGAGAAAACCTAATAAGTTTTCTACACCTATTTTACTTTATTTTTATTAAGTTTTCTACACCTATTTTACTTTATTTTTATCTTTTTGTCAATGTTATTGGTTATTTTTGTTAATACTTTTTTAATTTTTTCTTTACCTTTTATCGATAATGTGATAAAATTACATTAGCTAAAGGAGGTTCTCGTTATGCCAAGATTTATTACTGATGCTTGTATAGCTTGTGGTACATGTGCTTCTGGATGCCCTGTGGAATGCATTAAAGAGGGAGACGTTTACGTTATTGATCCAGATGCTTGTATTGATTGCGGTAATTGCCAAGAAAATTGCCCAGTTGAAGCTATCGTTGAAAAATAATAGTAAAAATAAAATGTCTTTTTTGAGGCATTTTTTTATTGGAGAACTATTATTGGATCAGTTTGAACATTAGAGACAATAACTTTATCTTTTAAAGATAAATCATTAATAAGTTCTTCTTTCAAGTTGTAAAAAACTTCCTTTTCAATTCCATGATTTACTTCAATTATATTTAAGCCATGAATTTTAGCTTCTTGAGCCATATTGAGTTTAACTTCTCCAGTTATATAACAATCGCATTGGCAGGAAATGGCATTATCTATATCACTTGGATGAGCTCCGCTTCCTCCTACAATCCCCGCTTTGCTGATTTCTTTGTTTAAATCACCAATAACTCTTACTCCTGTTAAATGAAAAGCTTCTTTTATTTTTAAAGCATATTCTTTAAGAGTTTGTTTTTCAATATTTCCATATCTTAAATAATTACCTTTCGCAATTTCATTATTAATGATATTGACATCTTTTAAATATATTTTAGATGCTAAGACATCATTAACTCCACCTTTTCCAACATCTAAATTTGTATGCATAGCATAAAGAGAAATATTATTGGCAAACATTTTGCGAATTACTTTTCCTTTTTCACTATCAAAATCAATATTATATAATGGTTCAAATATATATGGATGATGAGAAATAATTAAATTTGCTTTTTCTTTAATTGCTTCATCAACCACTTCATTAGTTAAATCTAAAGTTAATAAAATCTTATTTATAACAATATTTTTACTACCAATTACTAATCCTATGCGGGGTTGATCAAAATCTTCAGCCAGACTTTTAGGAAATCTCTTTTCAAAATAATTAATAACATCTTTTACATACATAATATCTTCTCCATTTTCTCTATTTTTTCTTGTATTTTCAAAATATCTTTTGATAAACCTTTTAAATGTATTATATCAGCCTTAATTTTTTCTTTAAAATCGTTTGACATCTTTTGTAAATTAACAGGACCAAATTGTAATTCATCTTCAGTATAAGTGAAATTTTGGCCTTTTTCTGCCAAAATAATCTCATAAAACTTATTTCCATCCTTTATAACGTCCTCATCAATAATTTTAAATTGATTTTCCATTAAAAATTTTCTAACTTCATAAGTATTACGATTTGGTTGGACAATTAAGCGTTTAATGCTATTTAGTTTTTCACTATTTGATAAAATTTTGATAATCAATTGACCATCCATTCCAGCAATTATCACTGCTTCGGTATCATTATCAATATCACTAATTCCATCACTTAAACTAAAGCGAACATATTTTTCTAAATTATTTTTTTTAATATTATTTTGGGATGCATAAAGTGGTCCCTCTTTATTATCAATAGCTATAGCTTTAGTAACATCATATTTTTGGATAGCTTCTATTATTAAATAACCATGATCACATCCAACATCAGCAATATGATGATATGGAGGAATCATTTTAGCAATAGCTTCTAATCTTTTTGAAACCATTTTTATATTTCCTTTCAAATCAATATAATTTTATCAAACGTTATGAGAAATTGTCAACAAAAAAAGAGAAGGTAAAAACCTTCTACTTAAATTGACTTAATCTCTTTTGACGCGTTGGATGGCGCAAACGACGAATAGCCTTGGCTTCAATTTGTCTTATTCTTTCTCTAGTAACTCCAAACTCTTTACCTACTTCTTCAAGAGTATGAGGTTTACCATCAGCAAGGCCAAAGCGAAGACGTAAAACTTTTTCCTCACGAGGAGTTAAAGTTTTTAAAACGACATCTATTTCTTCTTTGTATTTTTCATTAATTGTATAGTCTAGTGGATTTAGAGTTGTTACATCAGGAACAAAATCGCCTAATACAGAATCCTCTTCTTCACCTACAGGACTTTCAAGAGAAACAGGTTCTTGAGCAATCTTTTGAATTTGTTGAACCTTTTCAACAGATATTTTCATTTTTTTTTAGTATTTTGTGTTTTTATGGTTGAACTATATTAAAAAAATATAAAAAA
>CANQJU010000110.1 GCA_947624315.1 uncultured Bacilli bacterium
AGATAAAAGCAATTTTAAAATTGTTTTTACACCTCTTCATGGTACATCTAATGTTTTAGGACAAAGATTATTAAAAGAAGTAGGTTATCAGTTTATTCCTGTTAAGGAACAAACAATTGCTGATCCTCTCTTTTCAACAGTTTTATCTCCTAATCCTGAAAATCCCGAGGCTTTCACATTAGCTATAAAATATGCTAAAGAAAACAATGCTGATATATGTATTGCTACTGATCCTGATGCTGATAGAGTTGGTTTAGCAGTTTACCATAAGGGTGAATATGTTTTATTGACTGGTAATCAAACTGGACCAATTTTGATAAATTATTTAGTACAAAATAAGAAGATAACTAAACCTAATGTCTTATTTAATACTATTGTAACTTCTTCTTTAGGAGCTGAAATTGCTAAAAAGCACAATATTGAGGTCGTTTCCACATTAACTGGTTTTAAATATATTGGTGAACAAGCTAAATTACTTGAAGGAACTAATAAAGAATTTTTCTTTGGATATGAAGAATCATATGGATATGTTATCGGTGATTTTGTTCGTGACAAGGATTCTTTACAAGCTTTGTTGTTGTGTAGTGAGGCAGCATGTTATTATAAGAAGTTAGGAAAAACTTTAGTTGATGTTTTAAATGATTTGTATAAAGAATATGGATATTATCAAGAAACCTTAGTAAGCTTAACTTTAAAAGGAGAAGAAGGAAGCAAAAGAATCGAAAGAATTTTAGATTATTTCCGTAATAATGTTTCTTTTGAAATTGCTTCTTTAAAAGCTAACCAAAAAGAGGATTATTTAACTCAAAAAAGAATATCTAAAGATACAAATGAAGAAACAAAACTAACATTACCAAAATCTAATGTTATTAAATATTTCTTAGATGATGGCAGTTGGTTTGTTTTACGCCCTAGTGGAACAGAACCAAAAATGAAAATTTATATATCAGCTGTAACTAAAGATTATAAGAAATCTTTAGAAAGAGTTGAAGAAATTAAAAATAATGTATTGCAATTGATTGATAAAATTGCATAGAAAGTGTGAAAAAATGACAAAAGAAAATTATATTAAAAATCGTATGAATTATATTAAAAATGTTGAGGATAATTCTTTATCAGTATTATTTTCTGGACGCAATCTTCAAAGAACTGGAGACCAAGATTATGATTTTGAAGTTGATAAAAACTTTTATTATTTAACAGGTATTAATCAAAACAATGTAATTTTACTAATTTCTAAATGTGGAGAGGTAAGTAAATCAACTTTGTTTGTTGAAAAAAATGATCCATATTTTATGAAATGGTATGGTAAAAAACTTACTAAAGAAGAAGCTGTTGAGATTAGTGGTGTTGATAATGTTTTATACTTAGAACAATTTTCATCAATGATTTTTTCATTATTAAATAATAGCCGTCAAGGAAATAATTTATTTAATAAAATTTATTTAAATTTGGAAAGAAGAAATGAAAAAGGATATTCAACTTTAGCTTTAGAATATGCAAAAGAAATAAAAGAGACTTATCCTGAACTTGTTGTTTTAAATAATTATAATATTATTGTTGGTTTAAGAATGACAAAATCATCAGAAGAAGTTGAATTAATCAAGGAAAGTATTGAAACTACTCGATATGGTGTTGAGGAATTAATGAAACATTCACAAGTGGGAATGTATGAATATCAACTTGAAAGTTATTTTGATCAATATATTAAATTCCATGGACAAAAAGATGTTTCCTTTAAAACAATTGCCGCAAGTGGTGTTAATGGAACAGTTTTACACTATTCAACAAACGATACCATTTTAAAAGACAATGAATTGATTCTTTTTGATTTGGGATGTCGTACAAAACTATATATAAGTGATATTTCTAGAACATTCCCTGTTAATGGCAAGTTTACTCCACGTCAAAAGGAAGTTTATCAACATGTTTTAGATGTAAATAAAAAATGTATCAAGTTTTTAAAGGCTGGAGTTACTTGGCAAGAATATAATAACTATGCTCTAGATTTAATTGCTAAAGCATGTCAAGATTTAGGATTAATCACTGATCCTAAAGATGTAAGAAAATACTATTGGCATTCTATTGGTCATAGTATTGGACTTGATACTCATGATCCAAGTCTTAACTATTTGCCAATACCTGAAGGAATGACTTTAACAGTTGAACCAGGTATTTATATCGAAGAAGAAGGAATTGGAGTGCGTATTGAAGATAATGTTTTGATTACTAAGGATGGATGTATTAATTTAAGTAAAGATATTATTAAAGAAGTTGATGATATCGAAAAGTTTATGAAAAAATAAATTTAGAAATAAATGTTTATAGACAAATAATTTTGTTTATAAACATTTTTTATTTGATATTATAATTATGATAATGTTTTCATTGATTTTTTTTATAAATGTTGTATAATATATATGTAAAAATTTGGTTTATAAACCATAAAAAGAAAGGAAAATTATTAATATGGGTTATGTTGTTTATCCAAGTGATTTATTAGAAAAATTTTGTTTAGATGCTTTTACAAGAATAGGATTTAAACCTGAAGAAAGTAGAATTATTACTGATGTATTAATGCTTTCTGATTTATATGGTATTGAATCTCATGGAATGCAAAGATTAGTTCGTTATCATAAAGGTATTGAAAAAGGCATGATTAAATTAGATGCTAAACCTGAAACTGTTTTTGAAACACCTGTTTCTGCTGTTATTGATGCTCATGATGGTATGGGACAATTAGTAGGACACAAAGCCATGGAATTAGCTATTGAAAAAGCTAAAAAGAATGGTGTTGGTATTGTTACAGTTCGTAATTCAAATCATTATGGAATTGCTGGTTACTATGCTAAAATGGCATGTGATCAAGGTTTAATCGGTTTTTCAGCAACTAATTCAGAAGCAATTATGGTTCCAACATATGGACGTTTAGCAATGATTGGTTCAAACCCTATCGCTATGTCAGCTCCTGCAGAACCATATCCATTCTTCTTTGATGCTTCAACAACCGTAGTTACACGTGGTAAATTAGAAATGTATAATAAAATGGGTAAACCTCTTCCTGAAGGCTGGGCTTTAGATAAAGATGGTCATGATTCAACTAATGCTCCTGATGTTTTAGCAAATATCGTTGCTAAAAACGGTGGTGGTATTGCCGTTGGCACAGGCTACTTCAGTAACTTCTCGGCTGCCAAGCTTTATATGATGCCTATCTATGAGATGGCAGATAGGGGCATTATATCGGAATCTGACGTTCCTGATGAACTGGCAATCAACCCTTTGGCATTTGGACTTGGCCTTGAAGATGCGGGTCCAGTCATTGATGGCAACACAGCCGTTGAGAACGGCGGCGGCATCATGGTAGCCTCCGGAATAGCACAAGACGGTGGCGGCAGCGAAGCGCACATCACGATTGGCACCATCAGTAACAACAAAGCCAGTGGTAATACGGTCAGAGGGTCTCATAAGTACAACTATCCTGGCGGCGGCATCTACGTAAATGGCCAGCGTGGTGCCATAAGCGGCAAGCTCTTCCTTGAAAACGTTGAGATCGCCTATAATACCGCTCCAGGTTCCGGCGGTGCCATTGCTACCTGTCCTTCCAGCAATGTGAAAATCTATCTTACCAATGGCGGTGTCATGCACGACAACACATCCAAACAGGGATCTACAGTCAGCATTGCATCTGGATACTTTGTTAACACATCCCACAGTGGATACCCCGATATTGCCTTATCGGCATTTATGGTGGGCGGTGGTAGCTATGACTGGGAAGGCGAACGGATAAGAAGTAGCGGTGATGTGCCCACAATTGAGCGGCACAAGTTAACCGTTAACGAGTATGGCAACGTCAGTGTAGAGTACAATTTCTACGGTACAACTCGTTTCTACACGGATGTTAGTTTGAATGGTGAAAAAGCGAACGATGTCAGGAACGGCGTTGCTCTGGCAAAAGTCCACATCATCAACAACCATGCCACGAACGACAGCGGTGGCGGAATAGGCGCTAACGGCGATATCCAGATCGGCACTACCGATGCGGTTCTTCGCCTGGAGAAGAAAGTAGGCGGCGCTGATGCGGCATCCCACGCTGACGTTGAAGTAACATTCACCATTCGAGTGCCTGCCACCATCGCATCTGCTGAGATGATGCGCAACGGCGTTCGCTGCCCCGACCTCGTATTCACAAATGGTGCGGCAACAC
>CANQJU010000111.1 GCA_947624315.1 uncultured Bacilli bacterium
GTTAAATAAATTAGTTGATGAAGCTGACTTCTTAATTTCTGAAGGTTTCATTGAACCTCACTTTTTTGCGGGATTCTCTGGAGGAAGAAAATCAGTATTACCTGGTATAGCTTCTAAAAAAACAGTATTATGGAATCACAATTCTCAATTTATATCTAGTCCATTTTCTCGAGCTGGAAGCTTAAAAGAAAATCCAATTCATAAAGATATGGTATTTGCTGCCAAACAAGCAAAATTAGCTTTTATTCTAAATGTTGTAATTAATGGAGAAAAGAAAATAATTGCAGCCTTTTCTGGAGATTTAGAAAAAGCTCATCAAAAGGGATGCGAGTTTGTTTTATCATTAGCTCAAGTTAAACCTGTAGTATCTGATATTGCGATTACTACTAATGGTGGTTATCCACTTGATCAAAATATGTATCAAACAGTTAAAGGATTAACTGCTGGAGAAGCATGTGTTAAAGATGGTGGAGTTATTATTATTGCCTCATCATGTGCCGATGGTAGTGGTGGAGAATTCTTCTATAACATTTTGAAAAATGCTAAAGATGCTCAAGAAGCTTGGAACAACATTTTAAAAGTTGATCCATCAAAAACAGAATTTGATCAATGGGAAGCACAAGTATTAGCTAGAGTATTAATGAAAGCTCATGTTATTGTTGTTTCTAATCATTGTGATCCTCAATTATTCATCGATATGCATATGATGCATGCTAATAGTTTAGAAGAAGCTTTAGATAAAGCTGATGAGATTGTTGGAAAAAATAAAAAGGTTACTATCATTCCTGATGGAATTGCTGTAATAGTTAAATAAGTATCGGATTAATATTCGATACTTTTTTATGTCAAAAAAAGATTACTTAGTCATTATATTTATGAAAAATTTATGGTAAAAATTTTAAAAAATGGTATAATTTATAGTGGAAAAAATTATTGGAGGACATGATGTTAAAATTAAAAGAAATTTTTAAAGAATATGTTTCTGGCGATACTAAAGTCGAGGCCCTAAAAGGTGTTTCAATTAATTTTCGTAGAAGTGAGTTTGTTTCAATTCTTGGTCCTTCAGGTTGCGGAAAGACTACTTTGCTAAATATTATTGGAGGACTTGATAGGTACACGACTGGTGATTTAACCATTAATGGTAAGTCAACTAAAGATTTTAAAGATCGCGATTGGGATACTTATCGTAATCATAGTGTTGGTTTTGTTTTTCAAAATTATAATTTGATTCCTCATCAATCAGTTTTAGGAAATGTTGAATTAGCTTTAACCTTATCAGGTGTTTCTAAAAAAGAAAGAAGAGAAAAAGCTAAAAATGCTTTAATTAAAGTTGGATTGGAAGATCAAATAAATAAACATCCTAATCAATTATCTGGTGGGCAAATGCAAAGAGTAGCTATTGCAAGAGCTATAGTTAATAATCCCGATATAATTTTAGCTGATGAACCTACAGGAGCATTGGATACAGAAACAAGTATTCAAGTAATGGAAATATTAAAAGAGATTGCTAAAGACCGTTTAGTTATTATGGTAACTCATAATCCTGATTTAGCATATCAATATTCAACAAGAATTATTCGTTTATTAGATGGTAAGGTTACTGATGATTCTAATCCATATAATGGAGATGAAAAAATAAAATTTGAAGAAAATGTAAAAAGAAAACCTTCTATGTCTTTCTTTACAGCTTTAGCTTTAAGTTTAAAAAACTTGTTTACGAAAAAAGCTCGTACATTTATGGTTTCGTTTGCTGGAAGTATAGGTATTATTGGTATTGCTTTGATTTTATCACTTTCAGATGGATTTCAAAACTATATAACTAAAATAGAAGAAGACACCCTTTCAACTTACCCTGTGGTAATTGAAGAATCAACAATTGATATGACTGCAATGATTTCATCAATGGGTGGAGATAGTGATGAAGTTAAACATCCAATAGATGAAAATGTTTATTCAAATAATGTTATGAGTGAATTGTTAGCAACTTTACTTAAGGGCGTAAAAGAAAATGATCTAAAATCATTTAAGAAATATTTGGATAATCATCAAGAATTATCAAACTATGTTACAGCTATTAAATATGGTTATAATGCTAGCTTAAATATTTATAAATCTGATTATGAAGAAAAAGTTACGCAATTAATTCCTTATAAGCTACCAGCTTATATGGGTGGATTTGGTGCTTCAGTTGAACAAATGGAAGCTATGATGGCTGGAACTGTTGTTTGGGATGAGCTTCTTGATAATGACAAGTTACTTGATTCTCAATACGATGTCATCGAAGGAAAATGGCCTAGCAATTATGATGAAGCTGTTTTAGTAATCAATAAAGATAATGAAATAAGCGATTACTTATTATATGCACTTGGTTTAATTGATGATAAAGCTTTTTTAGAGATGCTTCAACATTTAAACGATGAAGATTATAAACAACCAGTATATGAATATAAGTTTAGTGATCTTCTTAACTTAACATATAAATTAGTTCCTAATTCTATGCTATATGTTAAAGGTGAAGATGGACTTTGGGCTAATAAAAAAGATGATCAAGCAGCTATGAAAGAAATCTTAGGAAAAGCTTTAGATGTTAAGATTGTGGGAATAATAAGACCTAAAGAAAATGCTCAAGTTACTTCTGTTGGTGGAGTTATTGGCTATTCTAAAGCTTTAACAGAATATATTGTTAATTATAATAGTAATTCTGATGTCGTTAAAGAACAAATCGCTGCCTATCAAGAGACTCAAACATCTGTTTTAGATGGTAGTAAAATCGAAAATGAATTGGTATATAATAGTATTTTAGATAATTTAGGATTGGCTGATTTAGAATCCCCTTCAACAATCAGTATTTATCCTGTAAGCTTTGAAGCTAAAGATGAAATAATTAAAATCATAAGTGAATATAATGAAGGCAAAACTGAAGAAGAAATGATTCAATATACTGATTATATTGGTATAATGATGTCATCAATTAGTACTATTATTGATGCCATTGCTTATGTATTAATTGCCTTTGTTGCTATTTCCTTAATTGTTTCTTCAATTATGATTGGAATAATTACTTATATCTCTGTATTAGAGCGTACAAAAGAAATAGGTGTTTTAAGAAGTATTGGTGCAAGCAAGAAAGATATTTCTCGCGTATTTAATGCAGAAACATTAATCATTGGATTTACTTCTGGATTTTTAGGAATTTTATTAACAGTTATTCTTGATATTCCTGTAAATCTAATTATTGATCACTTTGCAGGTATAGGTAGTGTTGCCGCATTACCTGTAGTTGGAGCTATTATACTAGTTATTATTAGTATGGCTTTAACTCTAATCGCTGGTATTATCCCATCACATATTGCCGCAAAGAAAGATCCAGTAATTGCTTTAAGAAGTGAATAGATAAATCAAACTCAGTATCATAATGATGCTGAGTTTTTTTTCAAAAGAAAAAAGAAAAAATAATCATTTCTCATGTCTAATATATTAATGAAAGAGGTGAGATAATGAAAAAAATCTTTTTATGTTTACTTATTATGTTTTTAAGCTTTGTAATTGTAAGAACAAATGTCAATGCTTATTATGCTACAGGTCATGATGATTTTTCCCAAATCATTTTTGAGAATGAAGATGATGTACTTTTAATTAATAGATCTAGTGAAGAGATTAAAGAAGCTTACGATAGTCTTAAGAAAGGAAAATTAATTGGTTGGCGAACGCAATATTTAAATATAAATAGTAAAGCTAGTTATATTGGAAATATTATATTTACTCGAAGCAATCGCACTAGTAGTCCTTTTAATATGACATATCGTTTAAATACTGATTCATATGTTAGTAAAAGTATAAAAATTAATGGCTCAGTATCAGGAAAAATTGCTAATAACTCTAAAAAAATTGAATTAAGCTTGAGCCCTAAATTTGATGTCACTTATAATAAAGTCATAACATCATCAACAGAAGAGGAATGGAAGTTTGAGTTAACTATTCTTCCTCAAACAAAAGTTACTCTATTAGTAACAGGTGATGCTTATGTTACTAGTGGTGTAAGCAAATATTATTTTTTAGGTTTATGTTTAAAGAAAGGTGAATGGGAAAGAGTTGA
>CANQJU010000112.1 GCA_947624315.1 uncultured Bacilli bacterium
TTTATATATTGGTCTTAATAAATCAAGTTCATTAATAATATTAGTTAAGCGAAAACTAAAATTACTATTTAGATATTCATATATTTTTTCTAATGGAACTTTATTAGTGCCAAAGCAATCAATATTAATACTTACTGGATCAGCATATCCTATAGCAAAACCGACTTGAATCTCGCATTCATCAGCAAACCCATGCGCCACAATATTTTTAGCAACATATCTTGCATAGTATGCGGCAGAGCGGTCAACTTTAGTAGCATTTTTTGAGCTAAAGCATCCGCCACCTACTCTTCCCACACCCCCATATGTATCAACAACTATTTTTCTTCCCACGCATCCACTGTCACTAAATGATCCCCAAATAGTAAATTTACCACTTGGATTGATAATTAATTTAGTGTTATTATCAACTAAATTTCGATATTCATCTAAAACAATATCAATAACATTCTTTTTAATATCATTAACTATTTCTTCTTTTGATAATTTATCACAATGAGATACACTAACTAAAATAGTATCAATTTTTATTGGAGTTTTATTATCATAGCCAATTGTAACTTGACTTTTCGCATCAGCAAAATATTTATCAGTTTGTTTACGATAATTATCATAAACTTTCATTAATTTATGAGCAATCAGAATAGGCAATGGCATATATTCTTTTGATTCATTAGTAGCATATCCATAAACCATTCCTTGATCATTAGCACACAATTCCTTTTTAACAACAGCTTGATTAATATCCGGACTTTGTTCACTTATTTCCTTGGTAATAATAAATTCATTGGTATATCCAATATCTTTCAAAACATCACGAGCAATTTTTTCATAATCGATTTTAGCTTTTGTTGTTGCTTCACCATAAATGAAAAGTTTATTATCTTTTATAGCGCATTCAACTGCCATTTGACTATTTGGATCTTGCTTTAAAGCTTCATCTAAAAAAGAATCAGCAATTGTATCACATGTTTTGTCAGGATGACCAATATTTACACTTTCACTTGTTACAAATCTCATTTTATCACCTCTATTTACAAAATAAAAAGCCATCATTGCAACGGCTTAGATGGCATTTGTTATTATAATAAATAGCACCATCATTCAGCCATTAGCACCTTGTTCATCACAGGTTGCTGTACGGTCATAGGGGCTGTCCCTCGCGTACTCTTTATGGATGTATTTATTATAGCATTTTTAAGATAAATGTCAAGAGCTTATTTTTTCTTTTTTTTGCTCTTGTGTACGGCTAAAATACAATATGTACCAATAAGTAAAACCCCAATAGCAATCCATAAGAAAACGAGTGATTCTGTTTTTTGAATTACTAAAGGAATTTCAATTGTTCCAATGTTTCCATCGCTATCTTTTACTTGGCATACAAGTAAATACTCACCAGCTTTATTGAAATTGACATCAGAAACAAATTCAGTATTTTCATTTGAAACAACAATTATATTGTCTTCATTATCTGTTGCAAGCAAATATTGATATATATCATTTTTATGTCCTTGTTTAATAGTTATAACTTCAGTACTAGAAGATACATTAGGAGCTCCACCTTGAATTATTTTATTGATAAAATCAGTGTATGGAACTTGATCACTTGCCTTTAATCTGTTATATCCACTAACAATAGCTAATTTCTTTTGCGTATTAATAAATTTATCATTTAATTCTAATTCATCAACACTTTTGAAATAATTGTTTATTTCATTATAATAATAATCTTTAAGATCTTGATATAATATTTCTTCAACATTAAAGTCTTTGATATTTTCTAATCTCAATCCATCTTCAGTAACAATATATGTAATAGTTTTATCACTACAGTTATAACCATCTATTTTCTTCCCTGATATTTTTGAATACACACCAACATATCCAGGAGCTTCTGTGTTTATTACTATTTTATATCCATATTGCAACTCAACTTCAACATTGTCAACATTTACTGTTGTAAAATATCCATTTCCTTTAACAACATAACTTTTTATACTTCTATTGCGATTATCAAATATTTCTAAAGAAACAAAAACATCATTTGGTTTAGCTGCCCAAGTGTTATTTTGATTTCCTAAGTTAGCCATTCCCAAAATAATTGTTCCTTTTGTATTATTATTAGATAGTTCAACTGTTATTCCATTAGTATTATTTGGACCAGTGATTCGTAAATAAGTATCAATTTCTTTATTTTCATACTTTTGATAGGAAACATTTAAATTATTATTACCTTCAATTAATGTACAATATGGTAGTTGAACTTGATATTTGAAATTAATTGGCATTTTTATGTAATAACTACCAATAGGTAAATCATTAATATTTATCTTGTTTTTAGAAACAACTTCTTGTCTAACAACTTTGCCATTTTGGAATAATAGAATAGTTTTGCCATTTATTTCTGATAAATCATTTATATCAATATTTATTTCTAAATTACTTTTTATATTGTACTTGTTTAAAACATCAGTAGTTACTAAACCATATTTAAGTTTAGCATCTTCTTGCTCTTGAATGATAGATAAATTTTCATCACTAACACTATCGTTTAAAATAACATATTCTTTTAAATCAAGTTTAGTTATTTTTTCAATAACATTATCAGAAACTTTTAATTTCCAACTATTCCAATATGGAAGTATATTTGCTTGATACTCCTCAGCAAAAAATAATGCATATACATCTTGATTTGGTGTTGAAGATGTAAAAGTTTTGTCATTTAATTTTTCACGATACCAACTAAACATTTTAGCATATGTTTTTTCACCTTCAAAAGTATCAAATAAGTTAATAATAACATATAATCTTGTCTTTTCAGCGACATCTAAAAAACCTTTGCCATCATCGCGCAAACTATTTTGGGCTTCTTCAATGTCATTAAGCTTTCCTAACCAATCTCCATTATCCGTATATATTTTTTTATTCATTTGTACATAATGGCCAATAATATTATTTCCAACTTCCCCAAGTCCCATAGTTCCTTTACCTAAATATCCTTGATATCCATGGGCAATTTCATGAAGTCCTCCCCAGTTCATTTGGAAGAAAGCACTCGCACTAGCACTATGCACTCCAACATGATTTCCAGAATAATATGCCGATCCAGCTCCATGAATATTAGCTTTAACTAAGTATTTAGTTCGAACATTTTGGTCAGTTGCTTTAACTGGATTTAAAGATAAACCAATTATTTCATCCATTTTGTTAACAACATCTAAATAATAACTTAAATGTTCATCTAAAGTACTAAAACCAGGTTTTTGTTTATTTAATAAATCAATATCAGTTAAAGGAACTAGAATAGTTAAAACTTCATTTTCAATAACTCCAAGTTCATTATTGCTTTTTTTCCATTCCGCTCTAAAATTATCTTCATCATCTAAATAGTGATAATAATCTAAAGGTTTTACTTCATCATCGTATTGCAATTCAATATTAAAACAAGTATATAGCTTAACACCTTTATCCATAACAGGAGTTGTTAATAGGGGTACACTATTATATTCTTTATCATTTTTAACAGTAATGTACTCTTTATCAGTACTTTTTAAAGTAACTCCAGATTCTTTTGAAGAATCATTGCTTAGCATATTGATACCTAAATTAACAGTAGAATCTAATGAACGAATTTTAAAACTCTTATTTACAGGCAAATAAATACCTAGAATTTGTCTATCGCCATAATTACAACGACTGAAACCGGCTAAATCCATATTCCATACTGAAGGAGTTGTGTAAATAGTTCTTTTGACAGTTATTAAATTACTACTTCCTTCAACAATATGAACTAAAACTTCTAATTCAGTGTTATTCTTGTGACTATCTGAGACTTGATATTTAACATGGTATTCACCAACAACTCCATCTTTAACATTGTTTTCTAAACAAACAATGTCATTAGTTAAATCTCCATCTTCAAAATCTTTAGCAAAAACACGAAAACGACTATCTAAAATATCAAATTTAGCAATCGCATTCTTGGTATATGTTATATCAACAGCTCCATAAAATATAGGAGCATTTTTTTCACTCCAATATATTGTTTCC
>CANQJU010000113.1 GCA_947624315.1 uncultured Bacilli bacterium
GTCCAATTATTTCTTCTTGATAATTGGGATATTGATTGTTCAATAAATCTTTTTCATCCATTTTAATCACCTCATTAAAAAAGTCCTTATAGTTTAAGGACTTATTTATATATAATTATTATAACAAATTTATATTTTATAAACAATTAATTTTTTTACTAAAACGTTATATTTTTCAACTTATCTAATTCATCTAAATTAGCTTTATAAAAACAATGTCTACCCGACCTAATTTCTAAACACAAGTTGTTTTTCTTTAAAATATTTAAAAATTCTGTCATCTTCGTATTTTTCCTATTTAATATTTCTCCCAAACTTTTTTTAGTTAAACCAAAATCTCCAAAAATACTAACTTGAATTAAAGAATCTAATAATGTTTCCATTTCCTTTTTATTGTCTAATTTATTTATAAGGCTATTTAAAATAGATTTATATTTATCATAGACTTGTTTTTTCTCTAATGCATAAATTTCTGTTTTTTCAAATGCTTTAAAATAATATCTAAAAACTCATATACAAAAGTAGAAATTTCTCCTTTATTTCTAATATCATTAGTATAAGAAAAAGCATCTAAATATTGAGATAAATTTTCTTTAATTGCCATACTTAATCTATAACCAATTATGTTGTTAAAATTTTTAGATAAAATATAACTAGATATAAAACGAGCCATACACCCATTGCCATTATAAATAACTTATATAAAGATTTATAACTCATAAACATTACCTTTTTTATAAATTATAACAAGTTTAACGCTTTTTGTCTGTTCATTTTAAAGCAAAAATGAATGCTATTTATATTATTATTAGTTTAAATTATCATTTTTTATCACTAATGAATAATTATTGATTATTTTTTCTAGTCAATAAAACTATTGTTTCAATGTGATAACTACCAACAAACATATCAGTTATGGCTGTTTTAGTTATTTCATATTTATCCAACAATACTTTAACATCCCTAGCTAATGTTTCAGGGTTGCAAGAAATATATACTACTTTTTGAGGAGTAAGTTCCTTTAAAGAATTCAAAAAGGAAACTGTGGAGCCACTTCTAGGAGGATCCATTATAACTCCATCTATCTTAACATTGTCTTTAGCAAGATTAAGCAAAAACTCTGTAGCATCTTTATTAACAAATGTTATGTTTTTTATTTGGTTTAAATAGGCATTGTCAATAGCACATTTAACTGATGTTTTATTGTTTTCAACTCCTATAACCTTTTTAACATTTTTACTAGCAATCATTCCAATAGTTCCTACACCACAATAAGCATCAATAATTGTATCGTTGATATTAAAATCAGCATATTCTAAAGCTTTCAAGTATAGTTTTTCCGCTTGTACAGGATTAACTTGATAAAAGGTTTTTGAGGAAAGTCTAAATGTCAAGCCGCACAAAACATCTTCAATATATCCTTTACCATAAAGCACTCTTTCTTGATCACCTAAAATAATAGATGTTTTTCGAGAATTATAGTTTTGAATGATTGTGGAAATGTATGAACATTTGTTTTTCAATCTTTTGACAAATTCATTTCTTCCTGGAAACATTTCTCCATTAGTAACAATTGTTACTAATATTTGATTAGTCTTAAAGGCTTCCCTAATTAGAGCAAAGCGAATAACACCACTTCTTTTGTCTTCATTATATGGAGCTATTTTTAATTCCTTCATGATATTAGCAATTGTTTTGCATATTTCATTTTGTTTATCACTTTGAACAAAACATTTTTCAAGAGGAATTACTCGATGACTATCCTCTTCATAAAAGCCGTAGACAATTTTATTGTCTTTTAGCTTATATGCAACTTGCATTTTATTGCGATATCCTTTAATAACATCTGAAGGGATTATTTCTTTAATTGCGACTTTTATCTTTTCTCTTTTGAAACTTTCTTCAACAAATTCTTTTTTGAATTTGATTTGTTCTTGATAGTTCATATGTAAAATTTGACAACTTCCACACTTTTGATAAACATCACAATTATTATTGCTTCTGATTGGAGATTGCTTCAATAAACGATAAAGTCTTCCCTTAGTTACTTCCCTTTGACTATCCACTTCCACAATCCCCACTTCTTTAGGCAAAAAATTAGGTACAACTATTTCCTTTTTCCCATATAGAGCAATTCCTTGCCCTTGATTATTTAATTTTAGACATTTTAATTCTACTTTTTTTATATTGTTCATATAATTTCCTTATTAATTATCAATAAAATCTAATATATCATCTATAATTTTTTTAGGATCAGTGCTTATAAGCATTAAATGCGTATATTCATCATATATAATGAGTTTTTTGTTTTCATTAGTACACATTGCATATAATTCATCAACTGACTTTTGAGGAACAAGCTGATCAAGCTTTCCCCATAATATTAAAGTGGGATTAGGTATTTCCTTTAAATCGCTATTACAGTTTTTAACAATATCTCTAAATTCTTTATATGCATGCCATATATAACTCTTAAGGAATTTACGAATCGCAAATCCTTTTGATTCTTGAAAATCGCCTTTAAAAGTATTTACTAATTCCCTATAAGCTTCTTGTTCTTTTTCTTCTTTTTTAAGTATTGATTTTTCTAAAGCAAAGAAAGCTCTTGTTAGATAAGCAGTTGAAGTGATTATTGATTTAGGATTAAAATACTTGTTTGCGGGGGCAACAAGGATAAGCTTGTTGAAATGTCTAACACTGCTTAAATAAGCAGCTAGTGCTCCTCCCATAGAAAATCCCATCACATCAATATAATCATATTCACTTTGGAGTTTATCAAAGCTATTTAACAATACTTTAAAGGTTTCTTCTTTGTTGAATAAATTATAATCACATTCTCCCTCAAATCCATGTCCTGGGAGAGTAGGTTTACAAATACAATCATATCTCTTTCTTAGTTCATCATAAATAGAATCAAAATCATTCATTTCACTTAAAAAACCATGTATTAAAAATATTGCTTTTCTTTTCATAAAACCCTCCTTAAAACAAAATGGGTACGATAATACCCATTTTTAATTTTAAATATCATCAAAATCATCATCTTTATCTTTTGTATCAATTTTAATAAATGATGAAGATATTCCAAATGGAAAAAAGATATAAAAAATAGGAATTGTTAAAAATAAAACCCAACCAGGATGCCACCAGTCACAAGTAATCCCTAAAACAACATATAAAACTGTTACTAAAAGAGTATAAGAAATAGTTATCTTTTGTAATCCGACTAAAATAGGAGATAGAGGGATTAATAAGAAAGCCAACCAAGCATATCCCTTATGTGATGGCAAATATACTCTTAGCAAAACAAATAAAATTATAGCAATAAAGAAACTTGCAGCAACGAATTTTTCTCTAAATTTAAATTTATATTTTTTCATTTTTTCTCCTTTTTCTATATATATTATAAACCATAATTTATTCTATTTCAACTTTTTCCTTTCTTACGTTAATACTTTTTTTTCAAATTTTTTTCAAAACAAAAAAGAAAAAAATGAATTGTTTCTTGACTAATATATAAGTGTAGGAAGCTTATGAACTAAAAAAATAGGGGTTTTCTCTTAAAATTTACAACAGGAGGTGATTCTATGGTTATAAACCAAAAAAATCTCTCCGAGTATTTTAGGAGAGATTTTAATAATAATGATTGAAGTTATTGTTTTAGCATTAAAGCTATTAATAGCTTTAATTAACATTATTGATGCTTTAATTAGAGTAATATCTAAGAAAAGCAAATAATAATTTATTAAAAAAGATCCCTCACAATTTTAGAGAAGGGGATCTTTTTAAATTTATTAAAAAAATTTAAGAGAAAACCTAATAAGTTTTCTACACCAATTTTACTTGATTTTTATCTTTTTGTCAATATTATTGGCTATTTTTGTTAATACTTTTTAACAATTTAATTTTTCAAATTTTTTTCAAAACAAAAAAGAAAAAAATGAATTGTTTCTTGACTAATATATAAGTGTAGG
>CANQJU010000114.1 GCA_947624315.1 uncultured Bacilli bacterium
TTTTCCCCCGCGTCTAATTCCAGTAATAACTTTGATATTTCCATTCCACATTCTTTCAATGATTTGATTTAAATAAAAATCTCTTTTAATCACGATTTAACCCGCCAATTAGAATGTTGTGGCATTTATGCCGTAAGTTTCGATTATATTATATCAAAAAATAAAAATATAAACAAGCAGATAACACAAATTTTTTTAGAAAGTTGGTACGTTTATGCCGTAAGTTTCGACAATTATCGCTAATATAGTGTATTTTCCAATTAAAATAAAATATAGCATACCGATATCAAGTGATTTTCAAAGAATTTGATTATACCTATTTTAAAAACAACATAGGTGTTAGAAGTCTAACTCTATAAAAAAAGACTGACACTATTGTATCAATCTGATTTTTTAAACTGGTGACCTTTACGGGATTCGAACCCGTGAATGCATGCGTGAAAGGCATGTGAGTTAAGCCGCTTCTCCAAAAGGCCATTTTAAATGGCGGAGTAGGAGGGATTTGAACCCTCGCACCAGTTTCCCGATCTATGCCCTTAGCAGGGGCACCTCTTCAGCCGCTTGAGTACTACTCCGTATTCTTGCCATATTATGATACTAAATTTTTCATAATTTGTCAAGAATTAATTATTTTATTATTTGTTTTCCATTATGTTTTGAAGATAATCACCAATATCACTATTAGTTGCTTTATAATCAGAAACAGCACCATCTTTTATTATTAAAAGTAATGGAACATTATTCTTAGATATTTTAAGGTTTTCAAATTTATTTATGCCTCTAATACTTTCAGAAACATTATCACCGCTAACAATTGCTCTAGAATTTTCAGGTTTATTAACATTTAATCCATAAATAGCAAATACATCATCATTATTTTTGGCATATCTTTTTGCAAATGTAATATAGTTAAACATTAATTGGTCAAATTCATCTTTAGTAGCACTATTTTCATCATAGCTATTATAAACAAATACTAAATATGTATCATCCTTTTGAGAAAATACTTGTTCACCAGAAACTTGTTTCAATGAACTATAACTATTAACAGTTCTTGACTGTGCAAATTTAACAACCATTACTATTAAGAATATTATAGTTATAACAGCAATAATTGACCAAAATATAATAGATTTATAGCTTAATTGCTTTGGTTTTTGATATTTTTTATTCATAATTACCACCTTTACATTGTTCCTTATATATTATACTAAAAAAGTCTCTTTTTATCAAGAGACTTTTAAACTTTTTTATTATTTTGAAGGATTTGTCATATAACCTGATAAAATCTCTAACATTTGCATTACTGCTAAATCATTAGAACCAATTGTATATTCAACTCCTTGGTAAAACATTTCTACGCCATTACTCTTTAGAATAACAACATGACCTAAAACTGTAGTAATTTCTCCAACTTCTTGTTCATAAACTATAGAATCACAATCATTTATAAATTCTTGTATAATTGTAAATCCAACTTCACCTGAAAACTTCATTATTGTTCTAATTACTTCTCCATCTTCACTAGAAATTGTATCTTCACCAATCAAACTAGAACCTTGAGGATATACAACAGGATAATTAATATTTCGTTCATACTCAATACCAGTTTCACCATATTCCAATCTTATTGTTTCCATACTCTTTTCTACTGAAAATTCATCATCAGACAGTTTATTATTTAAATCAATTTTGGTAAAAACAACACGCAAATACAAATCAGCATTTTCATCATATACTAATACTTCTTTTGGCAAATATGTTTTTTTATCAAATATGATTTTTTGTTTTACAGCTATAGCATCGTTATGTAATGATGTATTTGTTTCAATTGAATAAGTAGTTTCATCACTTGTTGTGATAGGATTTTCTTCATTAGCAATATCTTTTGCTAAACTTTGAAGTAAATATGGATAACTAGAATTAGTTGGCCAAGTGCTTTGTATTTTAAAGTTTTTATTTACTGAAGGAATTAAAACATAAACTCCTTCTTTATTCTTTAAAATTATTTGTTCATCATTATTATCAGAATCATTAATTATAACTTTAATTAAATTTGGGTCTTTATATTTTACAACAAATTCATTTTGTATTCTTCCATTTTGATAATATGATTCCATTATTCCCTCAACTAAATATGATTTAGCCTCAGTTACTAATTCCATAAATTCCTTTTGGGTTTCATTGTTTTTCTTACATCCAACCATCAAAAAACTAATTAGCATAATTGCTATTAACATTAAAAATTTTTTCATTATTTACACCCCTATTTTACATTAAATCGTATGAAACAAATTAAATTTTTATGATATTTTTTATTATAAAGAATATTTTTTCTTTATATACAAATAATAATACTATATTAGGAGGTAAATTATGAATGTTTTACAAAAAATAGCTTTAGTTTTAGTAATTATTGGTGCCCTAAACTGGGGACTAGTTGGTATTTTTAACTTTGACTTAGTTGCCTTTATTTTTGATAATTTAAGCAATGTTGTAACTAGAATTATTTTTGCGCTTGTAGGAATTGCTGGAATCGTTGCTGTTTCTACTTTATTCATGAATGATAAAGAATTAAATTAATAGTTAAAAATATAAATTTTTTAGTAATTAATACTAATAAAAAATAGAGGGAAATATTAATCTATTTCACCTCTATTTTTTTTAATTTGTTGAACTTTTATACTTATATCTTTAAAACAATGACTTAATCCTGATTTACTAATATAGCGACCATATTCTTCATCACTTTTTATACTTAGTTCTGATAAAGAATCTTCAGGATTTTTAAGTCTTAAGTTTATGGCATTAATTAATCTATCATCTAAATCACCAGTATAATATTTTTGTAAATATTCTATTTCTTCTAATTGTTTAGCTGATGCCTTTAAAGTCTTCTCTTGATTAGCAATATCACAATTGCTCAATTTATTAGCATAATTATTATAATCTCTTTTTATTCTTTGATCTTCAAAATAGAACAAACTATTAATTGCTCCAGTAAAGCGCAAAAAATCTCCGATTTGCTCAGATTTCTTTATATAAAGAATATATCCTTTAGGTCTTTTAATAATTTTAGGAACAATATTAACACGATTTAAAATCTCACATAAGAAATTGGCATCATCTAAAGAACTCGCAACAATCTCTAAATGATATGAACTTTTAGATGGATCATTAATAGAACCTTGAATCAAAAAAGCTCCTCTAATAGCACTTATTTGACAACATTCTTTTTCAAACAATTGATAATTAATACTATCAATAATATTATAATTTTCATCAATTATTCCTAAATCCTTCAAAATATAAGTTCCTTTATCTTGAGTGATTATAGCATAACGAGCTTTGCTATCAAGTTTTTCTTTTTGATATACAAGTATTTCGGAATTCACTTCATATATTTTTTTAAATAAAAAGACAATTCTTCTGGCTGTAGCATTTAAAGTGGTTATTATTTCAATTTTAAAATTACCTTTAGAAATCATTAATGATGAGCGAAAACGAATTATTGAATATAATTCAGCTTTCATACAACATAAATCAACATTAACTTTAGATAATTCGTTTTTTACTTCACTAGAAAAAGACATAACTATTTACAATATCGACTTGCATTTAAAGCAGCAATGGCTCCATCATTGACTGCTGTAACAATTTGTCGAATTTCTTTCTTAATAATATCACCGGCAGCAAAAAGACCTTTTATTTTGGTTTCAAAATTACTATTAACTAAAACATATCCATTGTCATCAGTAATTCCTAAGTTTTGAACTATTTCACTAGCAGGATTTTGACCGACATATTCAAAACATCCATCTATTTCTAACCACTTTTCTTCAG
>CANQJU010000115.1 GCA_947624315.1 uncultured Bacilli bacterium
ATGTCCCCTATTCAATATAGAGAACATTCCATGTTAGTAGCCTAATTTATACTGTCCAACATTTTGGGTTCAGTACAAGTATTTTAGGAGAGGTTTTAATAGTAATAATGTTAGACATTATTGTATTGGCATTAAAGCTATTAATAGCTTTTTTAGAGCTTATTAATACTTTGATTAGAGTAAAATCTAAGAGAAGTAAATAATTGCTTTTTAAAAAGGTCCCCCATAGTTTTTTAGGAGGGGGGATCTTTTTAAAACTTAAAATTTCAAAGAGAAAACCTAATAAGTTTTCTACACCTATTTTACTTGATTTTTATCTTTTTGTCAATATTATTGGTTATTTTTGTTAATACTTTTTTAAATTTTTGTATAAATATAGTGCTTGTTATATAAAAGAGTTAGTTTACTTCTAAAAGTCTATTTTGATTTTGCAATACTTTTAAAAGAACGAGCATTGAAAAGATAATATTGTTTTCGCTTTTTACTTCGCTAGTGTCTATTAGATAATTATTATTGCATGTCATAATAGAACCTATTTTGCAATTACCTAAAACATTTAAAGTTTCTAAAAAAGTAGAACTAGTTTCATAGTTTCTAAAGAGCAAAAGGTTGATATTGTTTTTATAAATATTTACAAAAGAATTTTTTTCAAACAAATCAAATAGTTTATAGGAATCTAATATATTAATCATTTGATTATCTTTTAGAACAGATTTTAGAATATTTGATTCTAAGGTATCAGCTTTGGTTCTAACATTAGTGACTAAAGCAGCATTGGTTTTTCTTATTCCAAGTTTATTCATAAAAAGATGAGCATTAATGATAGCTTTCTTTTTATCATCGAAATCAACATGAAGTTTTTGAGGAAAATTGGTAATGAATAAGAAATGATCCACTAAGGGAAAATCAATAATGTTTATATAATTGAAATCATTGTTTTCTTTTAAAGAATATAGTTTTTTGAGATAAAAATAAGAGACATTGCCATTAATAACATAGGCAACATCTTTTAGTAAATGTTTTTTGGAAAATTCAATAATATCTAATTCATTGGGGCAATCAATTATGTCAAAATCTTGACAATCAATTTGATTGCGAAAACAAGTTTCATAAATTGTTTTTTTGTTTCCAATTAAAGTAAATGTACCGAGTTTAATGCGTTTTGCTGAAGCAATAGCTTTTAAGAGTTTGGCCTCATATGGAGCCAAAATTAGTATTTCCATTTTTTCACCTTCTTTTGGGAAGTATTATAAACTTTAGGAAAATAAAAAAATGTCAAAAAAAAGAATAAGTATTATAACTTATTCTAAAATGTTTGTGGTAATGTAATCAACACCTAGACTAATTAATCTATTGCCTTCATTTATATCATTTACTGTCCAGACATTAACTTCAACATCTTTTTTGTGGAAACTATCTACTTGTTCTTGAGTTAAGTCATGATATAAAATATCAATACCCATTTTTAGAGATGAACAAATGTCAACAAGTTCTTCACGATATTTTCCAACAAGATATTGTAGATTAATTGTTGGATTTAGTTTTCTAGCTTTCTTTAGATTGTCTAAATTAAAAGAAATTAAGATTACTTTATCTAAATCATAATATGTTGATATTTCTTTAAATAATCTTTTAATATCATTTTCGGTAAAAGCAATTTTTAATTCAATAATACAATGCTTCTCATATTTTTTACAAATCAACAAATATTCTTTAAGAGTTGGATATAGTAAATATGGAAGAGTATAGTCACTACCGACTTCAAAAAGATTGATTTTTTGCAATTCTTGAAGGGTTAAGTTTTTGATTTCTACTTGATATGGAGAAACGCGATTAGTAACATCATCATGAGAGATAACAAAAACTTTATCTTTTGTTAGATGAATGTCTGTTTCCATGCCAAAGTAACTGCGATTTCCAGCCGCAATAAAAGCGGCAGCTGTATTTTCTTTTTCTAATCCGCTTAAGCCTCTATGAGCTATCATTTTTGTTTTGGTTTTATTAACTTTAATGGTATCCATAATTTTCCTCTTTTCTATATGTAAATTATAGCATAGTCAAAGAAAATGTAAAGAGTTTTAAAAATAAATTAAGATTAATAGTTTATCATAAGTTGTCTTTTAACAAGAAAAATGTTATAATGGTATTGGTGATATATGTGAAATATGCTATTATTATTGGAATATTAGTAGTGTTAATTGTTTTAATATTAGTTATTAAAAAAATTGTCACAAATAAAAAAATAAAACAAGAAATAGAAAATATTGTTAATAAGAATAATTGGCAACTAGAAATAAAAAATAGTGATTGTGATTATCTTATTAAAACTGAAAATAAAAATATTAAGATTGTTGTTATAAAAATTCCTTCTAATTCTTCGGTTACTATCAATAGTAAAACAACATGGTGTCTTCGTTGGGGTGGAAGTAGAGAAGGAAGAAGTTATCCTAATCAAAGATATATGAATGAATTGATTAAGTTTTTAGATATGAAAAGCGAGGATATCAAGTTAATAGTTTTATATCCTGAATATGAAAAGCTTCAAAAATATTTAAATGAAAGTGAGATTGCTTTAGTAGGTGAAAAGGAAAAAGTTTATGATTACTATGTCACAAAGTTTAATAATTTAGATAAATGGTTTAGTGATTTGAATTAATATTTAAATGTTTTGCTTCATATATTTATTTGAGGTGAAAGATATGAATGTTAATAAGTTAGATGAATTTAAGGAACAAAATGTTATTTTGAAAAATCGAAAGAGTTTAGAATTATCTGGTGTTAATAAGCTTGAAAGCATGAATCCCAATGAATTTGTTGTTTTTACGGTTTTAGGTAAAATGATTATTAAGGGAAAGGATTTAGAGATGCAAGCTTTAGATATTGATAATGGTCATTTATCAATCAGTGGTAATGTTAATAGTATGGAATATTTAGATAAATTAGATACTAAAGATAAGAAAGGTTTATTTTCAAAGCTTTTTAAATAATGTTTACAATTAAAGAACAGGTGGCTTTGATAATTTATTTTTTGGTGTTTGGTGTTTTTTCAATCACTGTATATACTATTTTTAGTTTCTTTTTAAATAAGTTTAAAGTTAAAAAAATAATTTCATATCCTTTAGAATTGGGGTTTTGGATTTTCTTAACATATTTAGCAGTTAAGTATCTATTGAAAACAACTCATGGATATTTACCTCTTTATGGTGTTTGTTTTTATATTATTGGCATTATTATTTACTTGTATTTATTAGATAAAATGTTTAAAGAGGATTTAGAAAGAGTTTATCAATTTTTTAAAATTTTCTTTCAAAAATCTAAAAAATTATGGACTGATGTATTATTACCACTAGAAGTATTTAAAATATTTAAAAAAAATAAGAAAAAAGGAGAATGTTCCCATGAAGAAAGTAATAATGTTATTGATGTTGATAGTCGGTAGTTTGACTGTTTTTGGATGTGGAGAAACTAAAGAAGTTGATATTTATATCAGTGTTTATCCCCTTGAGTTTGTTGTGAAACAAATTGTTAAGGAAGAATTGGTTGTTGAATCAATATATCCAAGGGGAGCTGAAGTTCATGACTATGAACCTACGGCTAAACAACTTGTGTCTATGAGTCGTTGTGATATTTTATTTTATATTGGTTTAGGTCTAGAGCCTTTTATTAGCAATGGTCTTGATTCGACTTTTAAAAATGTTAATACTGTTGAGGTATCTAAATATCTAGAACTTGTGGAATTAGATGGTGGACATTCACATAATAGTGAGATTTCTAATACTGACGAAGACGAAACAAAGATATATGATTCTCATGTATGGCT
>CANQJU010000116.1 GCA_947624315.1 uncultured Bacilli bacterium
GTCACGCCTTATTTTTATTTGTTTTTAATTCTTGAAAAAAATGATTGTTTGTGATAAAATATTTAAAACTTTGAGGTGAATTATGAAGATATTGTTTGCTAGTCATAATAAAGAAAAATTAGAAGAGGTAAAAAATATTCTCAATGAATATGAAGTTATTTCTTTAAATGATTTAGATGATAAAGATGAAATTGAAGAAAATGGTAATAGTTTAGAGGAAAATGCCTTTTTAAAGGCCAATCATTTTTATCAAAAATATCATTTGCCCGTTATAAGCGATGATACGGGATTATTTGTTAAAGCCTTAAATGGTAAACCTGGTATTCATTCAGCACGATACAGTGGAAATAATGCCACATATAAAAGCAACAATCAAAAATTACTTCATGAATTAGAAGGAATTGCTGATAGAGAAGCTTATTTTGAAACTGTTATTTGCTATATTGATGGGGAAATAAAATATTTCTATGGTAGAGCTAATGGAGAAATTACTTTAAAAGTTTTGACTGATAATGCTTTTGGATATGATAGTGTTTTTTATGTCCCTAGTTTAAAGAAAACATATGCAGAGATGAGTAAGGATGAAAAAAACAAAATATCTCATCGCTATAAAGCTCTTGATGCTTTTTCAACATATCTAAAAGAATCTTTATTAGAGAAGAAAGTATTAGCATATGCTGAAGAAATACTAAATAAAGATTGTGAGATTGTTGAACGCTTATTAGGGGGAATGAGCAATTATACATATGTTATAAAATGCGATAATGAATTGTATACTCTTCGTATCCCTGGAGAATTTGCTGAAGCCTTTGTTGATAGAATAAAAGAAGAACAAAATGTTAAATTGATGGAACAATTTAATATATCTAATAAAACACTATACTTAAATGTTAATAATGGTGTTAAATTGGGTAAATATTTAAAAGGAACTATTTTATCTACTTTAAATGATTATCCATATGAAAAAGTTAGCGATTTACTTAAAATGATTCATAATTCTTCTAAATTGTCATTATATGATTATGAACCATTTACTCGCCTTTCAACATACGAAAATTATTTAAAAGAAATAGATTTTGTTTTTCCTAATGAATATTTAGAGTTACGAAATGAATTTAATACCTACTATGATTATTTAAATAATCAAGAAAAAGTATTGTGTCATGGTGATAGCCAACCATCTAACTTTATCATTGGTGATGATGAAAAATTATATATTGTTGACTTTGAATATACAGCCAATATTGATCCAATATATGACATCGCATGTTTTGCCAATATTCGTTTAGAAGAAGGACTTAAACTATTAAAAACATATTATCAAGAAGTTGATGATGACAAATATTTACGCTTTTATTTGTGGAGAGCTTTTCAATGTTTCCAATGGTATAATGTTGCCTATTTTAAAGATATAAAAGGCTTAAGTCAAAAGTTAAAAATTGATTTTAAAATGGTAGCTGAAAGTTATTTAAACAATATAAAAGTATTAATGGAAGAAGTAAATAAATATAAAAACGCAAAAAAATAATAAAAAAATAATTATTTACTTGCCTTTTTAATAAATTAGGTGTATAATAATTCAGTAATTATGTGTGCGGAAGGAGGGACTTAGATGCCAAAGACCATAGTTAGAGAAAACGAATCAATTGAAGATGCTCTTAAACGTTTTAAGCGTGACGTATCTAGAAGTGGAACCCTTGTAGAAGCACGTAAAAGAGAACACTATTTAAAACCTAGTGATATCAAGAAAATGAAAAAAAGAGCGGCTAAAAAGAATCAATATCGTCGTTCATCAAATTATTAAAATCAGGTATGAAAATTCATACCTTTTTTTAATGTTTTATTAGTTTTAAACATATAATTAATAGTAGGGGGTAATATGAAAGAAAAAATTAAAATTACGATGTACAATAATGAAAAAGTCATTGTGAATAATTATAATAAGTTATTAGATATTTCCTTGGAATTGGTGCGAATAGATAATTTATTAATAAAAGGAAATAATCTGAAAATCAAAAAAATGGATAATTATCTTATTGAAATATGGGGAAAGGTAAGTATTATTCAATATGAAGAAGAACTATCTTGTTGAAATGCCAATTGATGATTTATCAAAAATAAGTCATAAAAATATAAGTGATTTATCAATAAATAATGACAATTTTTCCTTCAAAACTGACAAGAAAACCTTAAATATTATCAAAAATGATTTTGAGTATGTTTATTCGCAAAATATTTGTCATAAAAAATTGAAAAACCTCATTTCTAAACATTTAATATCAATAATTGGTTTATTTATTTTTATTTTGATGATAGGCATAGTTTCAAAAACAATCACGGAAATTGTCTTTTTAGATGAAACTACTTACAATGAAGAAGTAAATAAATTTGTTGAAGATAGACTTACTAAGGTTGGTCCTTTTCGTTTTTTAAGAGGGGATTTAAATAAAATTGATTCCGAACTAAAAAATGTTTTTTATCAATATGAATGGATAGGAATTAGTCAAAAGGGAACATCCTTGATTATTGAGATTGAGCCATCTTTTTTAGATATTCAAGAAGAAGACAGTAAGAAAAGTGGATCAATTTATGCTAAAAAAGATGCAATTATAAAAAAATACCATTTAGAAAAAGGAATTGTCATGGTTCAAGAGGATCAATATGTAAAAGCTGGAGATTTGTTAATCAGTGGAGATATTGTTCATTATGATAATACTTTTGAACAAGTTCATCCTTTGGGGTATGTTATTGGGGAAGTTTTAGAATATTATGAATTTACTATTGAAAAAGTAAATACAAAAACGGAAAGAAATGG
The DNA here is from genome assembly GCA_947624315.1 of uncultured Bacilli bacterium. GTDB lineage: Bacteria > Bacillota_I > Bacilli_A > ML615J-28 > CAG-698 > Tener-01. The sequence goes on from CANQJU010000116.1 coordinate 2,816, forward strand.
GAAAATATATTATCAAGATTTTTGGGCAATTAAAAATAAAACATTTGGGAAAAGTAAAAATAAATTTTTAGAATATGACTTAGAAACTAAAACAATATTTAATTTATTCAATTTCTTTTTTGTTAAAAGAATATATTATTTTGAAAAAGAAGAGATAAAAAAGGAATATGATTTTGATAGCGCCAAAGAATATGCAATGAGTTTAATTTATAAAAAGTTTATGAAAAATAAAACAAATGATAATGAAAAGATTGTTTATATTAAATTAGCAAGATATGGAGAAGATAATAATAATTATTATTTTCGCTTTGTTGTAAAGAGTGAAGAATCAATTGGAGAATTCAAACCTAATTCTTAACAAAAACAAAAAAATATGGTATAATAAATTTGTAAAGGTGTTTTATGGCAAATTATATAAAAATTTATCAATTAACAAATTTTAATAATGAATCAAAACTTTTAGGACCTAATAATCTTTTTCTAAAACATATGGAAAACTTTTTTCAAACAGAAATATTGGTAAAACAAGGAGAAGTTTTTCTATTAGATGATTGTCCTTGTAAAGAAAAGATTGAGATATTTATTGAACAAATAGATAATCTTTTAAATAATAATGTAGAAATAAATGAATCTGATTTTTTAAGTTTATTAAAAAATATGGATTTTAATCATGCCAATGATATTGTTGATTTGTATTTAGACAAAAAGATTATTTATACAACTCCAAATGGTAAAACAGTATTTCCAAGAACTTTAAATCAAAAACTTTATTTAAAATCATTGGAAAATTATGATATTGTTTTTGCTTTAGGTCCTGCAGGAACAGGAAAAACTTATTTGGCTGTTTTATTTGCTTTGAGTTTATTAAAAAAGCGTCAGGTAAAAAAGCTTATCTTAGTTAGACCTATTGTTGAAGCGGGAGAAAAGTTGGGCTTTTTGCCAGGTGACTTTAAAGATAAAGTTGATC
>CANQJU010000117.1 GCA_947624315.1 uncultured Bacilli bacterium
ATGTGGAAATGATACGAACAAAATTAGCTGAATGCGAATTATTTAAAAGTGTAGTTATTTCTTCAATTGATAGTGGAACAGGAGAAGTAGAAATTGAAATTAATTGTGATGATGAACTATATAATGAAGTGTTAGAAGGAATAGTTGGTGATGCTATTAATGATAAAGGTGCTTTCATCGCTTTGCTTCAAGATGCAATCAATGCCAAAAATCAATTCGATAGTATTAAGGGAGCTTTAGAAAGCGTGAAAAATACTGGATATGGTATTGCTACTCCTAAAATCGAAGAAATGACATTAGATAATCCTGAAGTGATTAAACAAGGTTCACGTTTTGGCATTAAACTTCGTGCCTTAGCTCCTTCAATTCATATGATTAAAGTCGATGTTGAATCAACATTTGAACCTATCATTGGTAGTGAAGAACAATCTAAGAGTTTACTAGATAAAATTATGAATGATTATGAAAGCAATCCTAATGATATTTGGAATTTAGAAATATTTGGCCGTAAATTAAGTGAAGTTGTTAATGATGGTATAAAGGCCAAATTATATATGTTCCCAGAAGAGGTCCAAAACAAATTTAGAGAAAGTTTAGAGAAAGTAGTTAATAAAGGAAAGGGCGGAATCTTAGCCTTTATATTATAAATATCAAAAAGTAAGTGTGAAAAATTTTCACACTTTTTTACTTGTCTACATTATTTAAAAATGATATACTTATATCGGATTGGTGAAAGTATGAAGAAAAGTGAATATGTCACAAAAATTAGTGAAAAATTGCATTTAACAAAAAAAGAAGTAGAAATGGTAACTGATGAATTTATCAATGAATTAATTGAAAGTATATGTCAAAAAGATACAGTTTCTATTACCAATTTTGGCACATTTAAAAAGACTATTTTAGACTCTTATACATATTTTAGTCCAATTAATGGGGAAAAACAAACTAAGAAAGGTGTAGCAAGGATATCATTTACAATAAGCAAAGATTTGTCGAAAAAACTTTCAAGGAATGGTGAGTGAAATGGAAAAAATCTGGAGATTATATAGTGGTATCGGTGATAATAAATCTGATTCAATTATGACTGCCATAATGAGAAACGACTGCATTTATATTATTAACTACTTTGAAAGTGGTAAAGAAATGGATTATGTCGATAGTCGAAACGAAAACTATTTGCATAAAGCTTGTCGAAATAATTATTATGAAGTCGCTGACTTATTTTTGAAATTAGGTATTGATATTAATGCTAAAAATAAATATGGTGATACACCACTTCATATTGCTGTACAATATAAATGTACAGAAGTTGTTGAAAAACTTATTGTTGAAGGTGCCGATGTCAATGCATTAAACAATAATATGGTTGCTCCCATTCATTTAGCTGCATCAATTGGTGATGAAACAATTTTAAATATGCTTTTAGAGCATAGTGCTAAAATTAATGTTGCTGATGATATTGGTGCTCATCCAATTCATTATGCCATCAAATCAGGTAAGAAGAGCATCTTAATGACTTTGCTTGACAATGGCGCAAGTTTTTCAGAATGTGATAATCGCAAAAATAATGTTTTGCATTATGCATGTCAAAGCGGAAGTGATGAATTAGTTGAGTATATTTTGCGTCATATTTTAATTACTGATGCTCGTAATATTTATGGACAAACTCCTTTGCATTTAGCCGCAATGAATTGTACTGTTAAGACTCTATCAGCTTTATTAAATTCAGGATTTAATTTAAATTTAAAAGATGAAAATGGTAAAACACCATATGACTATGCTATAGAAAACGAAAAGCCAGAAAATGCTGATTATTTAGAATCTTATGAAAACAGTAGTGAATATCGAACTAAATATAGTCGTTATAAAATTCATCGTGCGGTTTGCAATAACAATATTCATTATCTTTTTGAAAAAATAAACTCATCTAACGTAAATGAGTATGATTATTTTGGAAAAAGTGCTATGTATTATGCAATTGTTTTAGGATATCCTAAGATTGTTGAATTGTTATATAAAAAAGGTGCCAATATTGATAAGGTTGATGAGAACAATCATTCAGCTTTATTAATAGCCACATATTCTGAAAATGTAGAAATAATCAAGTATTTGTTGATTCATGGAGCTGATCCTAATGAAATATATTATAATCGCAGTTATTTATATAGAGCTATCATTCGCAACAATCTTGAACTTGTTACATTGCTAGTTGAGTATGGGGCAAATGTTAATTATGTTGATAATCATCATCGAACAGTTTATTCATATGCTATGGAATATGCTGATGATAGTATTATTGAAATATTATTAGATAAACGAGCAACTTTAGTATAATTTTAACTTTCATTCATATTATTTAATATGAAGAAAAGAATATTACTATTAATATGTTTAAGTTTATTTATTGGATTATTCATTTATTTTGAAAAGAATAAGAATTACGATAATTATGAAATTATTATGGTTGATAATCTTGATGAAGATAGTTATAAAAGCATTAAAATATGTCTTTTAAATCAAGAAAACAAATTAGAAGTTATAAGTGTAAAAGTAAACAAAAATGTTGATGAATTTACATATATACTTAAATTGTTTGATGAATATCGCAATAGTTTGCCATTAGATTATAAAACTGTCTTATTTGAAAATTTAAATGTTAAAGCCTTTCAAAAAAATTATGATAATCTTTATATTGAAATTGAAAAACTTGGTAAAAAAACAAATTTAAATGATTTTTTGGTTTCTTTAATGTGGAGTTATCGATATTTAGGAATTAAATCAATTGATATAAAAATTGGTAAATTTATGTATCATATTGATGAAGATATAAACATTAATCCTATTTTTCTAACAACATCTTCTCAATTTCATCAAGTGTATTATGAAATAACTGATAATGGCTTTATTCCTTATACAGTATTTCATGAGATGAGTTGTGAAGATTTTATTATGAAAATGGCAGGAATTAATGATTCATTATCTTATGAAATTGTTAAAGACAATAATGATTTATATTTATATTTGAAAGATTTAGATAATATAAGTTTAGATGTCTTTAAAGAGATTAATTATAATTTGTATTCGTTAGGAATATATAATAAAATATTTATTTATTTAAATGATAAAATGATAGAAATATAATTATTACTTAATAAAAATGGTGGAAATATGGATATTTTCTTTTCAGTAATTTATGTAATATTGAGAATAGTAGCTATACTATCAATATATAAAATATTATATTATTTAATAGGATTTTTTGGTAAAGAGAAGACCTTTCCTTCTACAACTAAAAAATGCAAATATGCTTTTGTGATATCAGCGCGAAATGAAAGCAAAGTTATTGGGAACCTATTAAGTAGTATTCAAAAACAAAAGTATCCTAAAGATCAATATGTTATTTTTGTGGTAGCTGATAATTGCCAAGATGATACTGCTAAAATTGCTTTAGAACATGGAGCTATTGTTTATGAGCGCCATGACCCATCAAAAATGCGAAAAGGATATGCTTTAGAATTTTTATTTGAAAACATACAAAAAGATTATGGAATTGATTTTGTTGATGGATATATCTTTTTTGATGCTGATAATTTGTTAGATAAAAATTTTTTAAAAAAGATTAATGATGCCTTTGTATATACTAAAGCTGATGCTATAACTGGATATAAGAACACTAAAAACTTTGATAAAAATATTATTTCATCAGCTTATGGATT
>CANQJU010000118.1 GCA_947624315.1 uncultured Bacilli bacterium
TTATGGATATTGTGCCCTAGCTATGACTGATTTTAATAATATGCATGGGGCTATTAAGTTTTATTGCGCTTGTCGTGATAAAAATATTAAACCAATAATTGGACTACATTTTTGCCAAAAAGATATCAATATATTAGTTTATGCTAAAAATGATTTGGGATATAAAGAAGTTTTAAAATTGGCTAGTATTGCTAAGATTGGTCCTAATGATTTAGAACTTCAAGAGTTTAAAGCTTTAACACAAAATTGTGTTGTTATTGTTCCTAGTGATGATAGTCAAATTATCTCAATGTATTTAAAAGATCAAAAAGAAGAAGCTTTTAAAATATTAGATGATTATAAAAAGGTCTTTAATGATTTGTATTTAGGTGTTGATTTACAAACTATGGCTATGCGCAATAATATAATGTCATTAATAGATGATTGCACTAAGAACGGTATTAAAACAGTAGCTATACCTAAGGTGAGTTACTTAACAGATGAAAGCTTTGATGCCTATGTTTATTTAAAATGTATTGGAATGGCTTTAAATAGTTATCCATATACCGAAAAAGAAATGAATTCTAAATTTTTAAGTTGCAATGAGATTGAAAAAATATATAGTGATTATCCTCATTTAATCGATAATACAGGAGAAATTGCTAATAAATGCAATGTCCAAATTGATTTTTCTCATTATCGCATGCCTATTTATATAAGTGATATTGAAGATAAAACGCAATATTTAAAAGAACTTTCAATGTTTGGATTAAACAAAAGATTGAAAGGTAAAAATGTGGATGTTGAAAAGTATCGTCAAAGACTATTATATGAATTAGATGTTATTATAAAAATGGGATTTGCTGATTATTTTTTGATTGTTTATGATTATGTAAAATTTGCTAAAAACAATAAAATTCTTGTTGGCCCTGGAAGAGGATCAGCACCGGGATCATTAGTATCTTATTCATTGGGAATAACTGATATTGATCCTATTAAAAATGATTTATTGTTTGAAAGATTTTTAAACCCTGAAAGAGTTTCTATGCCTGATATTGATACGGATTTTCCTGATACTATAAGAGATGTGGCTAGAGTAATGAAACTTAGTGATACATATTTAAATGAAATATTGAGATATGTTGATAACGCATCAGATGATATTGAAGATGTGGCTAGTCGTAAATCTGTTTTTAAACAAATGATTGATGAAGATGAAAAGGTAAAAACACTGTATAAAATCGTCAAAATGATTCAAGGTTTGCCTCGTCATACGTCAATTCATGCAGCTGGAATAATTATGGCTGATGGAGATTTAAACGATTATACGCCATTTCAAGAGGGTATAAATGGCATATATCAAACCCAATTTGAAGCTAGTGATTTAGAAAAAATTGGTTTGGTTAAGTTTGATTTTTTAGGTTTGCGTAATCTAAGTATTATTGATTCTGTGGTTTCGGAAATAAATAAAGAAACATCATTTTCATTAAATGATATCAATTATAATGATCCAGATACATATAAATTGATTGCAAGCGGAGATACTGCTGGTGTTTTCCAACTTGAATCTGCGGGAATGAAAAACACTTTAATCAAGTTAAAGACTAGTAGTTTTATTGATATTGTCAACGCTTTGGCTCTTTATAGACCTGGTCCTATGGATGAAATACCAGGATTTATCCGTCGAAAATTTGGCCAAGAAAAGGTAACTTATATTCATCCTGATCTAGAAGAAATCCTAAAACCGACTTATGGAACGATCGTTTTTCAAGAGCAAATTTTATTAATTGCTCAAAAATTTGCCGGTTATACTTTAGGGCAAGCCGATATTTTAAGAAGAGCTGTGTCTAAAAAGAAGACCGATTTAATGAATAGCGAGCGTGAACGCTTTATAAATGGGGCTAAAAAATTAGGCCATGATGAAAAAACAAGCAATGCAATATATGATTATATTGTTAAATTTGCTAATTATGGTTTTAATAAATCCCATTCTGTAGCTTATTCTATTGTTGCTTATCAAATGGCATTCTTAAAAACTCACTTTTATAAGCAGTTTATGGCGGAATTAATGAGCAATACAATAGGAAATATTCATTTAATAAAGTCGTATATTTTTGATTGCACAAAGCGAAAAATTAATGTTTTTTTACCTTCTATTAATAAAAGTGGCATTAAATTCGAATCATATAAAGAAGGCATTTATTATTCTTTAATGGGAATTATGAATGTTGGAAGTGTTTCTTTAGATGCTTTAATAGAGGAAAGAAATAATAATGGATTATATAAAAGCTATGATGAATTTGTAGCTCGTACTAAAAATATTTTAAATAAGCGAATTGTTGAGAGCTTAATTTGTGCGGGAGCATTAGATGAATTTAATATTCCTCGTAAGCAAATGGTCGATGAATATGATAATAGTTTAGAACTAGCTAATTATGGAAACATTTTAAAAAATCATTTAAGTGAACATACTTTTAGTGATGAAGAATATTCTTTTGAAGAAATTTCTCGTCGAGAAAAAGAAGCTTTAGGATTTAATTTTAAATATGATTTGTTTAAACGCTATGATAATTTGAAAAACAAATATAAGACAGTTAATTTATCAGATGTTAAAAGTGGAAATTGTGCTCTTTTAATAACTATTAATTCGCATCGTATTATTCAAACAAAGAATAATAAAGAAATGGCTTTTGTTACTGTCAGCGATAATACGGCAACTCTTGATGGTATCTTTTTCCCAGATATATATCAACAATATAAAAAAGATATTCAAAATGGAAAAATATATTTAGGGTATGGTCGTATCGAAATTAGAAACGATAAAAAACAAATTATTTTTGAAAAGATAATTATTGTAAATTAATGATATTTTGTGGTATAATATTTTGACAAATAGAGGTGTGTATAATTATGGTTAAAAAGATTGGAGTTTTAACATCTGGTGGGGATGCTCCAGGAATGAATGCTGCTGTCCGTTCGGTTGTTCGTAGTGCAATTGCTTTGGGATTAGAAGTATATGGAATTCATGATGGATATTTAGGAATGTATGAGGGGAAAATTGAAAGACTTTATCGTAAATCAGTTTCAGAAAAAATGGGCCATGGGGGAACATTTTTAGGCACTGCCAGGTTACCAGAATTTTCTGATCAAGAAATAAGAGAAAAAGCCATTGAAAATTTGAGAATATATGGAATTGATGCTGTTGTAGCCATTGGTGGTGATGGAACTTATCACGGAGCTTTGGCTTTATCAAAGATGGGAATTAAAACTGTTGCTATTCCTGGAACAATTGATAATGATATTGCGGGAACAGAGTTTACAATTGGTTTTGATACAGCTTTAAATACTGCCGTTGAAGCAGTCGATAAATTGCGTGATACATCAAGTAGTCATAGACGTTGCAGTATCGTTGAAGTTATGGGAAGAAATTGTGGTGACTTAGCTATTTGGACTGCTATAGCAGTTGGTGCTGAGTGCGTTGTATGCAAAGAAACAGGTTTCAATTTAGATGAAATAATTGAAAATGTTACTAATGCTGCTAAGAGTAAAAACCATGCTATTATCATTGTTGCTGAAAATATGGTAAATGTTAATGAATTGGCTAAAGAAGTTACTGAAAAAACTCCATTCGAAGCCAGAGCAACAATTCTTGGATATATCCAAAGAGGTGGATGCCCAACAGCTAAAGATCGTGTTTT
>CANQJU010000119.1 GCA_947624315.1 uncultured Bacilli bacterium
AAAGAAGGTTTATAGGTATAGAAAAAGAAAATGATTATTTTGAAATATGTAAAAAAAGAATTAACTTATTATGAATTTTATTCAAATTATTGAAAAAATTATTTACAAACATGTTTTAACTAAAGTATTGTTGAGTGAGGCATGAAGATATTGTTTATTATTTTGTTAAAATAAAATATAAGTTACATGAAAGAGGTTTATTGCTATGAAGAAAATGGTTTTTTCCTATTTTAGAGACAATGGATATTGTGATAATTTTGTTAACAAAGACTATAAGAAAATTGATGTTTTAAATTATGCTTTTGGTAAAATTGTTGATGGTAATTTAGATGTTAGTCATTTAGAAAATTTATCTAAAGTTTTAGAGTTGAGAAAAAAAGGATTAAAAGTTGTAATTGTTTTAGATGGTGTTTCTAAAGAAACAAGGGAGAAGTTTATTGAAATATCTAATACAAAGGAAACAAGAGAAAAGTTTGCTAATTCTGTTTATCAATGTTTAGAAGAATATCAATTAGATGGGATTGATTTAGATTGGGAATTTCCTGAAGGTATTGAACAAATCAATAATTTTACCTATTTATGTAAAGATATAAAAGAGAAGTTGATGGAATGCCCTCGAAAGTTGATTCTTTCTTCAGCAATCATTGGAACGAATGTTGAAAAACATTACGACTTAAAGGAGTTAAATAAATATTTAGATTACTTACATATTATGACTTATAATATGGGAGATAATAGATATGCTTCCCATAACTCACCATTAAAAAGCAGTGCTATGTTTAAAGACTCTATGGAGAGTGCTTTAGATAATTGCTTGAGAAATGGATTTGATGGTGAAAAGATTGTTTTAGGAATTCCTTTTTATGTTAAAACAGGAAAACTAGCATCTAGTAGTCCTATTTTAGGACAAAAGTATATTGAGAATTCTTATAAATCTGTTAGTAATAATATTTTCTTAAATGATTATTCTAAAAGGAATAATTTTAAAGAATATTTTGATGAAGAATGTTTAGCTTATTATTCATTTGATGGAGAAACTTTTACATCTTTTGAAAATGAAGAATCTGTGAGAAGAAAATGCGAATATATTATAGAAAAAGGAATTTGTGGAGTGATGTTTTGGGATTATGGACATGATAAGGAACATGGAATTTTACTTGATACAATATATAAAACATTTTTGAATAATTGATTGATAGAATACTCTAATATAATTTAGAGTATTTTTATTTATTTTCAAAAAATGCTTGACTTAGAGTTAACTCTAAGTGTTAAAATATTATAGGTGATTAATTATGACAATTAAAGAAGTTAGTGAAAAGTTTAATATTAGTCAAGATACTTTAAGATATTATGAAAAAATTGGTTTGATTAAAGATGTTAAAAGGAAAAATGGAATTAGACAATATGAAGAAAAAGAACTAGCTCGAATTGAATTTATTGTTTGTATGCGTAGTGCTGGTTTATCTATTGATTCTTTAATTAAATATATGAATTTGCTTGATAGAGGAGATGGAACTGAACTTGAGCGCAAACAATTGTTGATTAATGAAAGAGATCGTTTGATGAAAAGAATGGAAGAAATTAATGGGGCAATTGATAAGTTAAATTACAAGATTGATTTTTATGAAAAAATATTATTAAAAGAACCAAATAAAAATAGTGATATGAGGTGAAGTTATGAGTGATTATTTTGGTAAAGATACTCCTAAATTAGGATTTGGTTTAATGCGTCTACCCAAGTTAGAAAGTGGAGAAATTGACATTGAACAAACAAAGGTTATGGTAGATATGTTTATGAAGGCTGGATTTACTTATTTTGATACCGCTTATGTATATGATAATGGGGAATCTGAGAAAGCTGCTAAAGCGGCTTTGGTTGATCGCTATCCTCGTGAAAGCTATACATTAGCTACTAAGCTATGCGCATGGATGGGAGCATATGATGAAAAAACAGCTAAGGAAGAGTTTTATACAAGTTTAAAAAGAACTGGAGCTGGTTATTTTGATTATTATTTACTTCATTCATTGCAAAGATCTAATTATAAATTATATGATCAATATCATTTATGGGACTTTGTTAAAGAGTTAAAGGAAAAAGGATTAATACGTCATTATGGTTTTTCATTCCATGCTGATCCTTCTCTTTTAGAAGAATTATTAAATGAACATCCTGATGTTGATTTTGTTCAATTACAAATCAATTATGCTGATTGGGAAAATCCTGGAGTAATGTCTAAAAGATGTTGGGAGATTGCTCGTAAACATGGAAAGTCTGTTGTTGTTATGGAACCAGTTAAAGGTGGAGTACTGGCTAGTCCTATTCCTCAAGTCCAAGATATTTTCCATAAGGCTAATTCCCATTATTCCTTTGCCTCTTGGGCAATTCGCTATGCGGCTTCTTTAGATGGTATTATTACAGTATTATCTGGTATGTCAAATATTGAACAAGTAAAAGATAATATTAGTTATATGGAAAAGTTTGAACCATTAAATGATGTAGAAAAAAGGTAATAGAAGATGCTCAAAAAGCTTTAAGAAGTGATTTATCAATCCCTTGTACAGCTTGTCACTATTGTTCTCCTAATTGTCCTCAAAATATTCCTATTCCGGAAATATTTTATATTTTAAATCATCAAGAAGGAAATGCTTTATTTAGAGTTAAACGCGAATACACTGTTGCTACAAGCTCTCATGGTAAAGCAAGTGATTGTATAAAGTGTGGAAAATGTGAAAATGCATGTCCTCAACATTTACCAATTCGTGAATTATTAGTTAAAGCAAAAGAGGAGTTAGAATAATGGAATATCGCAAATTACCCCGTGGGAATGAATTAATTAGTGTTTTAGGATTAGGAACTGGTTCACTAAATCAAGCATCAAGCGAAGAAATAAAAGAAGTTATTGAGATGGCTATTGATAATGGTATCAATTACTTTGATTTGTGTGCTGGTGGAAAAAGTGTATATGCTCCTTTTGGAGAAGCCATAAAAGGAAAAAGAGATAAAATATATTTTCAATTACATTTTGGAGCTATCTATAAAGAAAACGGTGAATATGGATGGTCTCGCAATTTACAAGAAATTAAAGAAACATTTGAATGGGAATTAAAGACTTTAAATACTGATTATATTGATTTTGGCTTTTTACATTGTATTGATGATGAAAAGGATTATGAAGATATTATTCAAAAAGGAATCCTTGATTATGTTAAAGGTTTAAAAGAAAAAGGAATAATTCATCATTTAGGTTTTTCATCTCATACACCAAGTGTAGCTCATAAAATACTTAATTTAGGAATTGTTGATATGATGATGTTTTCTATTAATCCTGCTTATGACTTAGAGTGTGGAGATGAATATGGAATCGGTTCGACAAAAGAAAGAGCGGAACTCTTTAAAAGATGTGAAAAGGAAAATATAGGTATATCTGTAATGAAACCATTTCATGGTGGACAGCTTTTAGCTGAAAAGACTTCACCATTTAAAAAGGCTTTAACTAAAAATCAATGTATACAATATTGCCTTGAT
>CANQJU010000120.1 GCA_947624315.1 uncultured Bacilli bacterium
CTAAAACACGGTGTAATCTAATACTATTAACAGGTTCACGATAATCATAATACATTTCATAAACGCGTTTTTCATCAAGGCTTTCATCTTTAACTTGAGAAACTAATTCTCCACTTCTTTGGAATAAGCTACGAATCCATTTACGATATTTAGGTTCATCAGAAACTATTTCCGCAATAATATCTTCTGCACCTTGTAGAGCTTCTTCAGCATCTTTAACTACCATATCATTTTTAGTTAATTCTTCAGTAACTTCTTTAGTTACATATTTTTCAGCTTCTTCTAAAACATTTCCTTCAGTTGGGAAGCTTAATAAATATTCAGCTAATGGTTCTAAACCTTTACGCTTAGCTTCAGTTGCTCTTGTCTTTTTCTTTTCTTTAAATGGACGATAAATATCTTCAAGTTCAGATAATTTTGAAGATGCGATAATTGCTTCTTTTAATTCAGGAGTCAATTTACCCTTTTCTTCAATTAAACGCATAATATCTTCTTTACGTTCAGCTAACTTTTGACCATATTCCCATTCTTGATATATGGCTCTAATTTGTTCCTCATCTAATCCACCAGTTACTTCCTTACGATAACGTGCGATAAATGGAACAGTTCCTCCCTCTTCAATTAATTTTAATACAGCTTGAATTTGAGGAATACTTACATTTTGTTCAGTAGAAATTTGTGATAATAATTGATCATTAATATAATTATTTTCTGCCATGTTAGTGTTTCTCCTTTGTTTTTTGCACTCAAATATTATACTACTTTTAAATAATTTTGACAACTAGTTTTTAATCTTTTTTATGCCTACAATTTCAATTTTCAAAATTTGAGATTTCTAAAAATTTGGTCTTGCCTATTTCAAAGGTGGAGGCAAATGATCCTCTTTGGGAAGAAAAAAGTCTTGATGGGAAGGGATTAAATTAATTGAATAGAATCTTTAATGCTATGTGTTTGAATGTAATATAAAAAGAGCAAAATAAAATGTGCTAAACTATAATTAGCACATACTTATAAAATTGTTATATTATTGTTAATCAGTGTAAAGAAAGATTCGTATTCCTAAGAAATCTTTGTCTTCTGATCCCCAAAACGTATTATCGGTTTTTATATCTATTTTTCTGAACACGTCAATTTCTCTATTAAACTGAATTATAATTCTATTTATTTCATCAAAGTGGCATTCTAAAGAAAACTCATCCGATAATTGAATAACCCAAGTATCACTATGTGAATATTTTATTGTTTTAGAACCACACGAGCATAAAAACAAGGTCAAGAATAAAAATGTAATTATTTTTTTATAATAAATCACCTTCTTTTTTTGACCTCTATTTTATAGTTTTTTTGATTTTATCAATATATTTAATATTTACAAACTAACATTTTTTATGCCTAATTTAAATGCTTTGCTACATGAAAATTTCCTATATAAAAACTTATATAGGAAATAATTTTTATTGAAAATCAGATACATTTATCCAAGAAAGTAGCAATTCTTTTTCGCTTTCTTTGCCTTTTACAGACTGAGAAGCGGCAACAATTGGCAACCATAATTGAACATATTTCTTATCTGTTTGACTTTTTTCACAGAATAGAGTTATATATTTTTCAGCAAGTTCAAACTTTCCAGCTAAAGAGAATAACAAATATGTTCTTGCGGCATCAGCTGAAGCATTGCCTTGAGTGGCATGAGACCAGTCGAGAATATAAGCTTTACCATCTTTATCAATAATAATATTTGATGGGTTAAAGTCTCCATGACACAATTTATCGTGCTTTGGCATGCTTTCAAGTCTTGTTTTTAATTCATATTTAGTGCTTTCATCGAGATTAGTTAAATCAATTTTACGACTCATTTTGTCTTTTAATCGTGAAAGCATATAGCATCTTTTACTATGCATTTCCATTTGTAAATCAACGAATAAATTTAAATATTCATCAATTTTCTTAGGATTTTCAATCATTAATTGTTCTAATGTTTTGCCTTCAACATAGCGTGTAACAATTAACCATTCATTGTTTTCTGTTTGAGATACTTCTAAAATTTCCGGAACATTCAATCCAACTTCTTCAACACGAGCATGATTTAGAGCTTCATTTAAAACATCAACTTTAGAATAATCGCGACTAAATAATTTAATAACACGATCTCCATCACGATAAATACTCTTCTTTGGTCTAACAGCAATTACTTCATCAAATTTCATACGGACCTCCTATTTGCCATAATAAGCTTTCAAATACATTTCTTTTATTTCACTAAGCAATGGATAACGAGGATTTGCTCCTGTACATTGGTCATCAAATGCTTGTTCAGTCATTTCATCCAACTTATCTAAGAAATCTTTTTCCGAAATTCCATATTCTTTAATTGTCTTTTTAATACCTATTTTTTCTTTAAGTTCATCTATTTTCTTAATTAATCCTTCAAGTTTTTCATTATCATCTTTACCTTTAATACCTAAGTATTCAGCGATTTCTGCATAACGGCGTAAAGTATGAGGATATGAATATTGAGGGAAAGTTCCCATTTTTTGAGGTACTTCTTCTGCATTAAATCTTAATACTTCATCAATCATTAAAGCATTAGCAATACCATGAGCAATATGATGATAAGCACCAAGTTTATGGGCCATTGAGTGGCATACACCTAAGAAAGCATTGGCGAAAGCCATACCTGCCATAGTTGCCGCATGAGCCATTTTTTCACGCGCTTCAACATCATTTTTACCATTTTCATAAGCTCGAGGTAAATATTCAAAAATAACTTTTAATGATTCCAAAGCTAAACCATCAGTAAATTCTGTAGCCATCATTGATGCATAGGCTTCAAGGGCATGAGTGACTGCATCAATTCCAGAAGCAGCAGTTAATCCCTTTGGAGCATCCATCATCATATCCGCATCAACAATTGCCATATTTGGCATTAATTCATAATCAGCAAGAGGATATTTTACTTTGCTTTCATCATCAGTAATAACAGCAAATGGTGTTACTTCTGATCCAGTACCTGAGGTTGTTGGAACAGCGATGAAATAAGCTTTTTCTCCCATTTTAGGAAATTGATATATACGTTTACGAATATCAGAGAATCTCATAGCCATATCCATAAAATCAACTTCTGGATGTTCATACATTACCCACATAATCTTAGCAGCATCCATTGGACTACCACCACCAACAGCAATAATTGTATCAGGCTTGAAAGCAACCATTTGCTTAGTTCCTTCAACTGCACATGATAATGTTGGATCAGGGGCAACATTAGAATATGTCATATGTTCAATTCCCATTTCATCAAGACGTTTACATATATCTTTTGTATAACCATTTTCATACAAGAAACTATCAGTAACAATAAATGCTTTTTTCTTTCCCATTACTGTTTTTAATTCTTCTAAGGCAACAGGTAAACATCCTTTTTTAATATATACTTTTTCAGGAGTTCTAAACCAAAGCATATTCTCTCTCCTTTCAGCTACCATCTTTATATTTAATAAAT
>CANQJU010000121.1 GCA_947624315.1 uncultured Bacilli bacterium
GTATATCAGTATTGCTATCTAAAATATTAATATTGTAGCGATTTTGTAAATCTTGAGGATAATAGCTTTTTAAAAAATCCAATAAGTAATTACCTAAATCATCTACTTTTAATAATTCATCTTTAATAGCCCCAGTTAAAGCTAAATGAATACCGACTTTTTCATCTTCGAATTTTGGCCATAGAACTCCAGGAGTATCTAATAATTCCAAATCTTTATTCATTCTTACCCATTGTTGAGCTTTAGTAACTCCTGGTTTATTCCCAACATTAGCTACTTTTTTCCCAACAAGTTTATTTAATAATGTTGATTTCCCAACATTAGGAATTCCTAAAATCATCCCTCTAATTGGTCGAGGTTTTAGTCCCTTAGCCATTTCTTTAGCAAATTTGTCCTTAAGCAATTCTTTAGAAACAGTTATTATTTTCTTTATATTTGTTCCATCTAAAGAATCAATTGCTAAAACAGCATCATTTTGTCTACTAATATAATTAATCCATTTTTTTGTTTCTTCACCATCAGCCATACTAGATTTAGTCATTAATACCAATCTTGGTTTGTTTTTAATAATTTCTTTAATCATCGGATTACGTGATGATAGAGGTATTCGAGCATCAATCAATTCATAGACAATATCAACAAGTTTTAGTTTTTCTTCTATTTCTTTTCTTGCTTTGGCCATATGACCAGGAAACCATTGAATCATTTATTCCACCTTAGCCCAATCCAATATATTATCTTGCATTTTATATTTTACTACACCTAAAATTTGACTTTTATGAAACAATCCCAATAGTCTACTATCATTGCTTCTATTGCGATTATCACCTAAAACCAAATAATAATCTTGGGGAATCACCATTTTCTCACCACTAACTTCTAAATAATTATTATGTCTAATAACATCTTCTAAAGTGAAATTACTAGTATATATTGTGTCTAGCAAGTAATATTCATCTAAAGGTTGTCCATTAACATAAATAACACTGTCAAGACAATAAACTTCATCAAATGGTAATCCAATTATCCTTTTAACAATCAATTCACCATCATCAATATAATCAAGGTCATTATATTTACTACTAACTTTTAAAACAACAACATCACCATGATGAACATTCTGAGTAGGATGAACTACTACTGTTTGGCCATTATCTAAAGTTGGTTCCATAGATATTCCATCAACTGTAGCTCTAAAAAGTACAAATGAAAAGAATATTTGAAATAAGCAAAAAGCCCATAGTAGTAAATTAAAAGTATCAACTACTTGATAATTAAGACTACTTCCTTCACTTTGTATTTTCGAACATTGGTAAACAACTGTAAAGATAAAAGCAATAATAATAGCTATCATTATTCCTTTAATAAAGCTATTTAAATAAACCCCTTTTATAGCTAGTAAAGTAATAATTAAAATGATAGCTATTATATTTCCAATCATTTTATTCCGAATTTTTTTATACTTATCCATTTATATATCCTTAATAATAATTATTCTTTAATATTCTTTCAAGTTCATCAACATCAGCTAAAACAGTTCTTGAACGACCTGGAATAACAGCTGAAACAATTCCTAATTGTTCTAGTTTATTCATAATTGTATCTGCACGATTATAGCCGATTCCAAAGACACGAATAATTTGGTTTGTTGAAGCGTTCTTGTGATTAACAACATGACGAGCAATTTTTGGAAGTAGTTCATCTTTTTCATCATCACCATCACCAAATTCATCAGACTCTGTTTCTTTCTTAAGATCATCTAATGAGAACATGTAATCAATTTCGTCTTCACTACTAGATATGTATTCAACAACATCATCTATTTCTTTAGGGCTAATAAAGGCACCTTGAATTCTGACATCGCCACCACCTTTAGTATATAACATATCACCTTGGCCTAGCAGTTTTTCAGCTCCAGGATGATCTAAAATTGTGAATGAGTCAGTTTGTGATGTAACTGAGAAAGCCATACGGACTTGAATATTATTTTTAATTGTACCTTTAATAACATCAGTTGATGGACGTTGAGTCGCAATAATCATGTGAATACCAGCACTACGAGCTTTTTGAGTCAATCTTTGAACATTAAGTTCAAAAGAATCACCAGCAGTACTCATTAAATCCGCAAACTCATCGATTACAATAACAATGTAAGGAATACGACTAACACTGGCATCAGATGTTTGAGCAGCATATTCATTGTATTCAGCAATATTACGTTTACGACTAATTCTTAATAAGTCATAACGACGTTCCATTTCATCTACAGCCCATTTTAAGGCAGCACCAGCAAGTTTAGAATCATAAATAACTGGAGATGCTAAATGAGGATAATTATATATGTTTTGGATCAATTAAAAGCAATTTAACTTCATCTGGAGTAGCTTTGTATAAAATACTTGTAATAATTGAATAAATACAAATTGTTTTACCACTACCAGTACTACCTGCTATTAAAGCATGTGGCATATCAGAAATATCAGCATATTTTGGACTACCATTAATCATACGTCCTAAAATAACGTTTAATGGTTTTCCATCATGCAAATAATTATTAGTAGCTAAATCACCAAAAGTTACAATAGTCTTATTGCGATTTGGAACTTCAACACCAACAGTTGGTTTACCAGGAATTGGAGCTTCAATACGGATGGAATCAACTGCTAAATTCATTTGCAAGTTTTTAGCAATGCCACCAACTTTTTCAACTTTAACACCTGGGTCTAATTTGATTTCATATTGAGTAACTGTTGGACCTTTTGTTTGATTAACAACATGTCCACCAATTCTAAATTCATCTAAAGTACTATCAATAATAGTTCTTTGTTCATCGATATCATTATTATCACTTAAAACAACTTCAGAACTTTTCTCTAAAAGATCTGTGGGGGGAAATTTGTATTTGCGATGATTCTTTTTAGGACGAGGTGTTTGTTTAACTTCTTTTACAGGTCTTTCTTTAACTTCATTTTCCTCATCATCCATTTGATATGCATCTAATTCTTGAATTTCCTTTTCTTCAGTTGGTTGAAGGGGAATGTTTATATCTTGAGAAAAATCAAAATCATCGTCATCATCTTCTTCAACAGGTTGTTTAACAGCTGGTTGAGGATAAGTTTTTCGAAAGTTTCTACTGCTATCAAACTTATCGCTCACATACTTTTTTTCATCATTTCTGTTTTGTGAGGGTTTCTCATCATATTTGTCTTCATCTTCTTCTTGACTTGGTTTATTTTGACGAGGTTGTTCATTATAACTTGAACGAGGATTTGGTTGACTAGTTTTCTTTGGAGTTGATGAAGGAGTACTAGTAGTTTGAGAACTGCTTCGATACTCTTCTTGATAAGTAATTTCTAAATCGTTGTCTGGATAAACAGTTTCAGTAACATAGTCATTATCTTTTTCATCATAATAATCATCATTACGAGAATTATCTTCAACTTTTTCATTTTGTTCTTCGTATTTT
>CANQJU010000122.1 GCA_947624315.1 uncultured Bacilli bacterium
AATTAATATGAAGAAAAGACTTGTAAAAATTGGTATTTTAGATTGTGGAAAGAAGAATAATATTTGCGATGTTCCAGGAGTATTAGTTGGACATTCAACAATTGACAAGGAAAATATACATACAGGAGTGACTGCTATTTTACCTCATAGTGGTAATTTATTTAAGGATAAAGTAGTTGCTGCTAGCTATGCTTATAATGGATTTGGAAAATCTATGGGACTTGTCCAAGTAGAAGAACTAGGAACAATCGAAACTCCTATCTTATTAACAAACACTTTAAATATTGGAAAAGTTAGTGATGGATTAATAAGTTATTCCATTAAAAATAATCCAGAAATTGGTGTTTCAACATCCACAGTTAATCCTATTGTTATGGAATGCAATGATGGATCAATTAATGATATCCAAAAAAGGGCTTTAGATGAAAAAAATGTTTTGGAAGCTATTAATAATACTAAAGATGATTTTAGTGAAGGAGCAATTGGAGCTGGATGCGGAATGAAATGCCATGGTTTTAAAGGGGGAATTGGATCATCATCAAGAATTATAAAGCTTGATGGAAAAGAATATACTCTAGGAGTTTTAGTTAATTCCAACTTTGGTAGTTCTAATGGATCTGATTTAATTTTTAAAGGTCGTTATTTAGGTGATTTAATTAAAGATTATAATCTTAAAAAAGAAGAAGATAAAGGAAGTATAATTGTTGTTGTGGCTACTGATTTGCCACTTGATAGTCGACAACTAAAAAGAGTTTGCAAAAGAGCTGAATTGGGTATTTCTCGCACTGGTTCATATGCTGGAAATGGTAGTGGAGATATTATTTTAGCCTTTTCAACTGAAAATAGAGTAAATCATTTTTCTGAAAAAACTATTGAAAATGTAACGCGTTTTAATGAAAATAATATTAATGTAGTTTTCAGAGCTGTAGTTGAAGCAACAGAAGAAGCTATTTTAAATTCAATGTTATATGCTAAAGGAATGTATTCATATAATGGAACTTATATTAAATCATTAATGGAATATAAAGAGTTATTTGAAGATTTATTAATTGAAGGTGAATTATGAAAAAATATGATTTAGGGATAATTGGGGGAATGGGAAGTGAAGCAACTGTCGAGTTGTATAAAAGAATTATTGAAAATACTATCCATCATACTGATCAAGAAAATATGAAAATATGTATTTTAAATAATTCAATCATTCCTGATAGAACAAATTATATAATTAATAATGGGGAAAATCCTTTACCATATTTACTTGAATCTATCAATGATTTAGAAAAAATTGGTGTAAATTATTTTATCATACCTTGCAATACAGCTCACTATTTTGAAAATGAATTTAAAAAGCAAAAAATTCAATTTATAAGTATGATAGAAGAAACTTTAAAATTTATTAAAAAAGAATATAGCAATAAAAAAGTATGCATTTTAGCAACCCTAGGAACTATTAATTCTAAAGTCTATTTTAATCATAAAGAAGCTAAAGGTATTGATTTTATATATTTAACACCTGATGAACAAAAAGAAGTAATGCAAGTTATTACTGATGTTAAGGCTGATTTGGATAAGGAAAAAATCGCTAATAATTTTTTAAAAGTAATTAAACAAGTTTTTGATAGAGAAAAGGATTGTTTATTTGTTTTAGCATGTACTGAATTATCTTTATTCAAAAATATTGTTTCTTTAAATTATCAAGTTGTTGATGCAATGGATTGTTTAGTGAAGGAATCAATTACTAGATGTGGATATAAACTAAAATAATTAAAATGTATAAACTTCTAAAAATGGAAAAAAATACTATTGAAAGGAGTTTATAATGAAATTAGTTAGTAGTAAAATTAAAGACTATGGTCTTTTAAATGATGATTTTTTTAATACTTTAGATTTTCCTTTTTTTAAAATGGGGAAAAATATGCAAATGTTAAAAACAGATATTGTGGAAACAAATGATCAATATGTCCTTGAAATTGATGTTCCTGGTTATGAAAAAGAGGAAATCAATATCAGCTTAGATGGTAACTATTTAACAATATCTGCGGAAAAAGATGAGAAACGTAAAGCCAGTGAACAAAATTATTTGTTAAATGAAAGATGCTTAAGCGGTAGCTGTTCACGTAGTTTTTATGTTGGTGATATTTCCTATGACAATGTTAAAGCTACTTTTAAAAATGGGACTTTGATTTTAACAATCCCTAAAGTAAAAGAAACACAAGAGGAAAAGAAAACAATTGCTATTGAATAAAAAAGTGGTAGACATAAGTCTACCATTTTATATTAAGTTGATTAAATCTTTTATAGAATTAAAAATATAATCGGGTTTTATTTCTGATTCTTCAATAGTTTTCATTGTGCTTTCACCACTTAAAACACAAATAGTAGTAGCTTTAGCATTAAAGCCACTAGCAATATCGGTATAAACTCTATCACCAATAACTGCAATTTTATCACAAGGGATATTAAACTTTTTAGATAATAAATATATCATGTCAGGATTTGGTTTACCAATATATATTGGTTGTTTATTTGTGGCAACAGTTAGCATATGACATATGCTTCCACAATCAGGTATATATCTTTTATCCTTAATCGGACAAACCAAATCGGGATTTGTGGCTAAAAATATTGCCCCATTGCATAAAAATTCACATGCTTTTTCAAGTTTTTGATAGTTAAGTTCCCTATCAAAACCAACAACAACTATATCGGGATTATCATCTACTAATAAAACGCCATAACTTTTAAGTTCCGTTTCTAAAGCCTTAGTTCCTAAAAGATATATTTTCTTATTGGGATAATTTTGTGATAAATATAGACCCATAGCCATTCCTGAGGTAAATACATTTTCATTAGAACATGGAATATTTAATTTATTGACTTTTTTAACATAATCATTTTGATTTTTTGAGGAATTATTTGTTAAGAAAACATATTTTTTATTTTTATTTATTATTTTTTGAATGAATTCTAAAGATCCATCAAAAAGAATATCATCTAAATAAATAGTTCCATCCATATCCAAAAGAAAAAGTTCAATATCACATAAATTTGTCATTTTTTCTACCTCTTTTTCATACATTTTAACAAATTTCTTTAGTATTGTCAAAACAAAATATGTTTACAATGAAAAAAAATAGTGATATAATATTTTATATAAAAAAGGAGGCAAGATATTAATGGAAAATATTGTTACTTTTTTGAATATAGGTTTTGTTGCCTTGTTAATAATAGGAGCCTTAATTGGATTTCTAAGAGGAACATTCAAATCAGCATATAATTTTGCTGTATTTATTGTATTGATTATTCTAGGTTGGCTTCTTTCTCCAGCTTTTGCTAAAACATTATTTGGAGCAAAGATAAACATAGATATAAATGGAGTTGCTGTAACATCATTAAAAGAAAGTTTGCCAGAAATTATTTCTAGTTTTGATGCAGATTT
>CANQJU010000123.1 GCA_947624315.1 uncultured Bacilli bacterium
TCTTCTTGCCATTTAAAATCATCATATTCACATTCTTTTTTCAAAATGTTATAAACCTCTTCAATAGATAAGTTTTTAAGGCTTTCTTCATTAAATATTTCTTTTATCTCAACAGTAACTTTTCCCTTTCGCATAGTTTTGGCCCATTTAGGAGCAGAGAAATACCCACCATTAATTCTTGTTATAACTACTTGAACTCCCATTTTTTTAATTAATTTGGCAGTTGAAGGAATGATTTTTTCTAAAGAACCATAAGCCGATAAACGACCTTCTGGAGCTAAAGCTAAATATCCATCATTTTTTATAACTCTAATGATGTTTTTCATTGCACTGACATCTGGTTGATATAAATACTTAGGAAAACATCCCACTTTATTAAGCAATCTACCTAAATGATAATTGCAAAAATAATAATAGGCAACTACTGTATTCATTTTATTAGGATAAAGAGGAATAAATGAGTAGAAGAAGTCAACTTTTGATGGATGATTAAATAAAACAATAGCTGGTTTATGCAACTCAAATGATTCTTCTTTATTAATTTCAACATTAAATTTATGCATGATTAATGGTTTGATTAAATAGTAAAGAAAACTATATAATTTACTAGGTTTTTGAACATTATTTTGAAAATAATTCATATTGAATTTTTTTCGACTTCGTTCAAATAGCTTAGAAACCGGTTTGTTAAACATTGCATAAATTAATAAATAGGCAATTAAACAAGCAATATTAATAAATAGAGCTTTAATATTATCAACTATGGAGAAATATATAGATATTCCTGTACTAATAAAAACGGGAATTGACCATAGAACTGTTGCTCTAATGCTACGATTTGATAAGTGATTAAGCAATTTCTTCTTAAAACTCAAACAAATAACAATTAATAAACAATAGAATGATAATAAAATAGTAAATGGTAGGAAGTGTTCATTAATTGCAAAATTACCAAAAATAGTACAAAGAACGGTTGCTGGAACAGCTCCTAAAGTAGTTAATAGTATATATTTCAAAAAACCTACTTTTTTGTTATTAGCTGCCGCAATTGCCGCAACCCCATAAGGAACACCGGGAACAAAATATAGTGACAATATGAAAATAGAACTTTTGGCTTTATCACTAGCACTATTAACATTTTGCAATTGAATTTTTTCTTTTTCAGGCAAACTATCATTTATATTATTGTTTTTATTATGAAAAAGTAGATATATAATAACATTACCTATGAAAATTCCTAAAATGCTACATATGAATCCATTTAATGCTCCGCATGTAAAACCAGCAATTATTTGGATTATTTGATTTGGTAAAATAGTTGTGATTAAAAAAAATGCTTGAGAAATTATCAAAAACAGATATTTCCATATACCATAATTATTAAATTTATTTTCAACTGGTTCTAAACTTTTTTCTTTTAATGCTTCTTTGATTGGTTCAATTAAATCTATTCCAATATAAATTAGAACAGCAAGGAATATTATAGCAAACAAGCATATAAAGATTTTTTTACCTGTTTTAATTTTATTCATAGTTAATCCTTTCAAATGCTTAATTATTATACCATAAAAAAAAGTAAATGTTAAGTTTAAAACTTTTTTTGATATAATTATTTTCTTAAAATATTTATGTACATATATTATTAGTGGTGAACATTTTGAAAAGAGCTGAAAAAAACCAGAAGAACTTATATAATGATATAGCTATAGGAGCCACTGCCGGATTTATTGGGCAATATATAGGGGATGTTTTATATAATGCTATTGAAAACAAAGGATATTTTTGGGAAATAAGGTCGGAAGATTCATTATATATTGCAGGGGTTGTATCAGGTGGAGCAGTTGCCATTTTCAACGAAAAGCTTTCACTCTTTTCTTCGGTTGTTTTATCAGTTGGATTATTTTATTTAGTATTTGATGCAAGTGATCAGCTCCTTGGTGGAAAAGGGATGAGAGAAGCCAATCTAATACGTGAATTTATTTTTGATGTTATTATCATTTATATTTTAGTAGCTTTTCAAAATAAGTTTATTGAATTATTTTTCCCTCATCTAAATGAAAATAGTGATAATCTTTTTGCTGATGAAGTAATTGTTACATTGGTTACAGGAATTATTATTAACGCTTATTATGACATAAAAAATATAATTAGACAAAAAAATAAATAATATCTTTGAAAAAATATCTAGAAAATAGTATAATATAAATAATTGTTATCGAAAGGATTATGATTATGGTTATAATTAAAGAAATTACAAAGAAAAAAGATATAAAAAAATTTATTTCCTTTCCCATAAAAATGTATAAAGATAATCCATATTATGTTCCTGTAATGTATGGTGATGAATTAGCTTTATTAGATAAAAAGAAAAACCCTGCTTATGAATATAGTGAAACTAAATTATTCTTGGCATATCGAGATAAAAAAATTGTTGGACGTATTTGTGGATTAATCAATCATTCATATAACAAAAAGAAGAATGTTAATCAAATTCGTTTTTGTAGATTTGATGTTATTGATGATATTGAAGTTTCTAAAGCTTTGTTTAAAGCCGTTATGGATTGGGCTAAAGAAAGAGGAATTCATGAGATGATTGGTCCAATTGGATTCAGTGATTTAGATAAAGAAGGAATGCTTGTTGAAGGATTTGAGGAAATGAGCAATTCATTAACATTATATAATCATGAATATTATGTTCGCCACATGGAAGAAATGGGCTTTACTAAAGATATTGATTGGCTTGAATATCAAGTATTTGCTCCTAAAGAAATGAACGATCGTATTACGAGATTATCTGAGATTATCCAAAAAAGATATGGATATAAAGTTGTTAAACTTCATAAACGCAAAGAAGTATCTAATTATACCCAAAAAGCTTTTGATTTGATCAATGAAGCATTTGAACCTTTATATGGAGTTGTAAAGTTAACACAGAAACAAATCGATGAATTTATTAAACAATTTGTCCCAGTAGTTATTGCTACTAATTACGAATATTTGTATCTTATTAATAATAGCAAAGATGAAACTGTTGGATTTGGTTTACTTGCTCCATCATTAAATGATAGTTTACGTAAATCTAAAGGTAAAATGTTCCCATTTGGTTTATTAAGGATGCTTAAAGATTTAAAGAAGAATAAAGTTTTGGATATGTATATTGTTGCTGTTAAACCTGAATATCAAAATTTAGGTGTTAATGCCTTAATTTTATGTGAAGGAATTAAATCTGCTATTAAAAATAATGTTTTGTATGCGGAAACAGGTCCAGAATTAGAAACAAATGTGGCTGTTCAAAGTCAATGGAAGCAATTTGAGACACGTCAACATCGTCGTAGACGTTCTTGGATTATTCGTTTTTAAAGATTAGAAAAATTCATGACAAAAATGTTAGTTTGTAAATGATGTGAGACTAAAAA
>CANQJU010000124.1 GCA_947624315.1 uncultured Bacilli bacterium
TGTTGAAAGATGCTTCATCTTTAGAATTAGAAATGTCACCTGCAACATTAGAAACCCATACTCCCCTAAAATAGGCTTCATTGTTTTCAACTACCTCAGTTTCTGCGGCCTTTACTTCTGTGTTCATTCTAAAAACACCAAACAAAGACAACGCAATTATTAAAGTCATTAATATTTTTTTCATATTTGTCTCCTTATAAATCACATAGTAATCAGTGTTTTATTTTTATATAATTATATCATTGTTTTTAAAAAAAGTATATTCTTTTTTTCCATAAAATAATGACAAAAAAAGGAACAGAATTATTACTGCTCCCCTTGTTTAATATTTGTTTCAATAATACCATAATCATGGTCATTTCTTAAATAAACAACGCAAATTTTTCCAGTATCAATATTTAAAAAGATAAAGAAATCATGTCCTAACATTTCCATTTGCGTAATGGCATCCTCAGCAGTCATTGGCTTCAAATCTATTTCTTTTGATTTGACTAAATTTGTAGCCATAATCTCTGTTTTCATCGCTTCTAAATCAAAATCACTATTAGAATTATAGTATTGAGCTAATCCTTCTCTTCGTTTCATACTTGAATATATTTTTGATTTATGTTTTTTAATTTGACTTTCTAATTTGTCGACAGCACGATCAATAGCACTTAAAAAAGTTTCATCACTAGCTTCAGCTCTTAAAATAATATTTTTTGTTGGGATGGTTATTTCAACAATCTTTTCGTTACCATGTTCTTTACATAAAACATTAGCTTCAGGATTATCACGTTTAGAAAAGAATTGATTTAATTTTTCAATTTTCTTTTCAGCGTAATTTTTTACCTTACTGTCTACTCCAGATTTAGATTTACTTCTTATTGTAACTAACATATTATCATCTCCTTGTTTAATTACAATTATATTATAGCACATATCTGTATTTTTTGTAAACGTTTTTACATCATAAAAAATATTAAATTATTAAAATATGTATATCTTTTTTTTCATTGGAAAATAGTTCCAACCACCATAAACTATTATCTAAATCAAAATCTTCTAATATTAAAAAAATAATATTTTGTTGATGAAGAATGCAATCCTTTAAAAACAATTTAACTTTATTATCAAATAAAAATAAATAGTTTATATCATTATCTATCTTTTGACATTTTTTTAAATAATATAAATATATACTATTTCCTCCCAAAACTATTTGCTCATCTCTTAGATTATATGAACATTTTTCACAATCAAAATATTTCCAAAAATTAAAGATATCCCTTTTAATAAAGCATTTCATATTTTTCCCTCATTAATATATTATCATAATAATTATTATTTTGTTTTATAAATCAAAAAAAGAGCTGATTTGTTATAAATCAACTCTTTTATTATTCTTTAATTATTATGCGTCTTCAGATTCACTCAAATCTTCACCACATTGTGTACATACATCATCATCATCTAGATTGTGATCCAAATGTTTATTTTGTATTGTAATATTAGCTTCTTCACAAGTTATTCCATAACCTTTTGCTACATCACTCGCATCAACCATAATTTTGATTGTAAATGGATATACATTTGAACCATCTTGTAATACTTTTTTCATATCTGTTAATGTTAATTGTACATGTTTATACCATTCTTTCCAAACTTCAACATTTTCTACATGTGTTGTTTGATAATTATTTGTAAGACCAAAGCTATAAGAGATTGTACCATTAATTGTACTACCAGAAACTTCTACTAAAACATCTCTACAATTATCGAAATAGCATACATCAAGTGCATATGGATGTTCCTTTACATCATCGCTAGCATATCCCTTGCTTTGAGCACTTGCTGGCACCTTTTGTGCTGATGCTTTTATAGTTGAATTATTAATAACTACATGTCCTTGATTAACTGAAAGAGCATATGAATTTCCAGTATTTAGACCAGGTATTAAATTAGTTCCATCTAATGTAACACCATCAAGAGTTAAGTCAGCATAATTTTGAATTATGAATACTAGTGCATCTGTTATTTTATTTTGTTCAACTTTTGTAGCGTTAGTTGCAGACACATTAATTTCACCATTTTTGATTGTTACTTTAATATTTTCATCACCATCTGAGCTAAGTAATTCATTTCCAATACGGAATACTTGATTCAATTGAGTAGTTTTATTACTTACACCAGGATATTTACCAGTATATTTATTTTTATTTAAATCAAGTGTTAAAGATTTTTCAATTTTTACACCTTCTTGTTCTGTGTCTTTACATAATACAATTGTTCCTCCGTCATTAACAGCTGCAATTGCATCATCTATTTTATCAAAGCACATTGAAATTCCATCGAAGTCTAATCTAAATGCATATTCTGAAACTGTATCTTTACCAGCAGTAGTTGTTGTTACTTTATTACTTCCTTTTGTATCTGCTATTGCAGGGAAAGGTTTATCATATTCTGTATTATAATCATTAATTGCAATACTAGGATTTCTTGTTTCACCTTTATCATCTTTATCTTCTAAAATTTCAAAGTCAAAATTACCTGAAATATTTCTTAATGCAAGTTGTACTTGAGAATACCAACCTCTATCTTTTTGTTGCTGAGCAGTTAGATCAAAAGTTTTACCATATTGAATTAATCCGTTAATTTGTGTATTTTCAACTTTTGCTTTAATAGTATTACTTAATGTATTATCCATATAGCATAATCGTAATGCAACACCTTCTGCAGCTGCTTGTAATACGCAATTTTTAACTGTAGTTTCACCACCATTAACTGAAAGCACTACTTGATCTACTGCGCTATCTACTAAATTTCTACCATCTAATGTAACGTTTTCAAGTGTTAAATCACAATAACTATTAATAAACATCTTAAGATTTTCTTTTGTTGTACCTGTAATAGTTGCAGGATTAGCATCAATTGTACCATTTTTAATAAAAATGTGATTATCAGCTTCTAAATGCAAGCATTGTGATTCAGTACCTTTACTACCAACTGCGTCTTTTACTACTGTATATGTTTTTCCATTTAAGTCAAGAGTTAATGGTTTATTTACATCATTAAATATCTTTTCTTGAACGAAAATTCCAGATCCATCATTAACATTTACAGCTAAACCAACTATTGCGCCATTATCAGCAACTGGTGCAGCATTTACTGCAAGCTCAACTGCTTTAGCAAAATCACTAAAGTAACCTTTTACAATTTTGAATTCATGACCTTTTACAGGATTTTTTAAATAGAATAGAGATTTTTTAGCATCTGATTTACCTTCAGCAGTTTTCTCTGCTTCTGTTGGATAAGGATTAAAATCAACATTATCAGCAGCTTCCCAATCAGCCTCAGCAGTATTTCCAGTAAAATCACTTTTTGCAGGAATCTTATCAAATTTTAAATTACCAATAATA
>CANQJU010000125.1 GCA_947624315.1 uncultured Bacilli bacterium
AAATGTATCTTCTGGTCTAATAATTACAATTGGACCTTTAGCACATAATCCAAAGCAACCAGTTTTTATTACTCTAGCCCTATCAGTAGGACTTAACGCAGGAATAATTGCTATAGTATCGCGAAAACTTGGTGAAGGTAATCGTGAAGATGCTAATACATATTTGCGGCAAACTTTAGTTATTGGAATTATTTCTTCCCTAGTTATTACTCTACTTTCCATTCTCTTAGCTCGTCCCTTCTTGCTACTTGCTGGAGCTAAAAGCGATACGATTGAGGGAGGAACAATTTATTTTCAAATTGTTAGTAGCATTTTAGTTTTTAACTATTTGCGATTAATTATTTGTTCGGCTTTAAGAGCTTGTGGGAACACTAAAACAACTTTAATAACCAATTTATCGGCCAATTTAATAAATATTCTTTTAAATTATTGTTTAATAAATGGTAATTGGGGTTTCCCTGCTTTAGGAATTAAAGGTGCTGCTATTGCTACTGTTATTGGTAATATGATTGCTTTTATTATTTCAGTATTTGCAATCTATAATAAAAAGAAAGGTTTTCTTTCAATCAAATTTGCTGATAGTTGGAAACTAGACAAAGCTCATTGTTATCAAATATATAAAATTAGTTTTAGTGCTTTCATTGAACAATTATTTATGAGAATTGGTTTCTTCCATTAATACCATAACCCAAAGCGTTATAAGCCTTGGATTTAATATAACCGATGGTTTTTCAATAGGTGTTAGTGGTTTAGTCGGTAAAAGTTTAGGAGAAAAATGTGAAGAGCAAGCTTTTGCTTATGGAAGAATATCGCAAATATGTAGTTTCTTTTTAGGAGTTATAATGTTTGCTTTGGCGATTATATTCCGATATGATCTATCGCGGTGCTTCTCAACAGTTGATTCAACTGTCCATCAAGCCGGTGATTTATTAAAACTATCAGCATTCGTTCTCTTCCCTCAGAGCCTTCAATGGGTTACAACAGGAATTTTAAGAGGTGCTGGTGACACTAAGTTTACAGCTCAAAGTTCTTTAGTCAGTGTAACCTTTGTTCGTCCAATTCTTTCATTCCTATTCTGTTATCCATTAGGATTGGGATTATTGGGATCATGGATTGGTATGTTTATTGATCAAACAATAAGATTCTATTTAAACAATCGCCGTTTTCAAAGTTTAAAATGGATAAAAATAGCTATTTAATACAGTAGTAAATCTACTGTATTTTTTATTTTATTAATTGATTATTTCCTATTTTAAAAATAAAAACAAGCTTTAAAAACTGGTTTTATCCTACTCTTTTTTCACGATTATGACTACTTCTTATTGATGAAGATTTTCTTAAAAGACGATATAAATAACTTGATTTATCTTGAATTAATTCATTATAGCGTCCATATTCAACAACCATACCATCTTCATATATTAAAACTTTATCACAATCAACTATGTTAAATACTTTATCAGTTAACATAATAATAATTTTATTTTTTAGTTTTTTAATGGCATCAATCATTTCTTTTTCTGTATCTACCATATAATTATTAGTTGCATCATTTAATAAATATATTTTTGAATCCTTATAAAAAGCATTAGCAAAAATAACTTTGTGAATCTTATCTTGATCAAATGGATTTGATAAATTCAATATTGTATTTTCTTTAAATGGTAATTCAGAAATAATATCTTTTAATCCTGTTTTATTTAAAGCATCATTATATTTATATTCATCAAATTTCAAAGGATAATAAACATTATTAATTATGGAATCATTATTTATTGTCGTTCCATCATAAATTGAAGTTATTAAATCCCTTAAATATAAAGTATTAATCTTGTTAATATCACAATTATTTATTTCTACAACTCCAGATTTTGGCTTAATCATTTTAGTAATAATATTAAAAACACCATCTTTAAATTCCTTATCAATTGATAATATTCCTAATTTCTCACCACGTTTTACTTCAAAGTTTAATTTATCAAAGACTTTAACTTTATTACTATTTATATATGTAACATCAGTAAATTTCAAACTATGAACTTCATCTAAGTTATTAATTACTTCAGCCTTAATTTCACTCTTCAAATTGATAATAGAAAGCAATTCTTCTATTTCATCATTGATATAATTAGGTGTTAAATGAAGTTTTGTAGCTACACAAAATTCATCATAAATAAATGGAATAGATAAAACTAAAATCAATAACACTTTAGAAGTAATTCCTAAATTTTCACTTTTAGTTAGCCAACATCCAACACCAATAACAATTGATAAGGTAATACCAACTGATAATTTTCTTATAAGACCATTGTTTAATTCTTCAACAATATTTTTTTTAGCTTTAATATCATCACAACTATGAGTAAAATTATCATATATTTCATTTTCATATTTTATAGCATTATCTAATTTAATATTACGAATTTTATGATAACTATCTTCAATGATATTAATGTTTTTCTTTTTTAATTCTTCTTCTTTATTTTTGTATTTAATAAACAATTTATCAAAAGCCATTTCAATACCAAATACACATGGCAAGCCAATAAAAGCAATTAGAGCTAAAGCTGGTTTAATGACTAAAAGGGTAATAAAAGTGACAAATATATATAATGATTTTTCAATAATAACTAATAAGTTCTTTCCAACATAGTTATCACCAACTAATTCACTATATGAAACAATGTTTTTAACTCCTTCTTTGATTTCTTCTTTTTCGACTTCATTAATTTCAGCATTTAATAAAGATTCGTAAGCATTTTTAGCTAAGCTTGAAGAAATATAAGAGCTTAAACCGACAGCTTGTTTATTTTTAACAATTGTAAGTGCGAAAACAAAGATGACAGAGAATATTATAATAGTAATTCGGCTTGGTAAAACTCCATAGTTTTCC
Organism: uncultured Bacilli bacterium; assembly: GCA_947624315.1. Classification (GTDB taxonomy): domain Bacteria; phylum Bacillota_I; class Bacilli_A; order ML615J-28; family CAG-698; genus Tener-01. The sequence continues at coordinate 2,894 of CANQJU010000125.1, forward strand.
TTTACAAATATTTTTTCCATTAAATCAGCAAACGCAATTATTCCCGCAAGTTTGCAAGAAATAATCAAAAGCATTGTAAAGCCTAAACCGATTGAAAGTCTAATCTTATCATTAAAATATTGGAGAATTAGATTTTTGATCTTCATCTTCTCACCACCTTTATTTTTACCCAATTATATAATACACTAAATAAGCCAAAAAGTAAAGAAAAATCAGTGTAATGATTGATTTTTTGGCAATGTTAGTATATAATTATATCGGTGAAAATTATGAAAATTGCTGTATATCCGGGATCTTTTGATCCTATTTCTAATGGACATCTTGATATCATAAAGCGTTCAGCTAAGATATTTGATAAAGTATATGTCCTTGTATCAATTAATCCCAATAAAGTTTATTGCTTTAATGAGAAAGAAAGAGTAGAAATGATTAAAAAAGCCACTAAAGACATTGAAAATGTTGA
>CANQJU010000126.1 GCA_947624315.1 uncultured Bacilli bacterium
GCCACTGCATCCTACTAGTAAAAATACTAGCATCAAACCCATAAACAAAAACAAAAATTTCTTTTTCATAAATGTCTTATCCTTTCTTTATTTTTATAAAAGTGCATAGATTATATTAATCTATGTATTAATATGATAAAGTCAAAGGAATAATTCCTATTATTTTAAGAAAATATAATAAAAAATATTGCATTTTTTGAAAAAAATGATAAAATATTAGTGAAAAAGTTCATAGATTAATATAATCTATGAACCAATTAATAAATTTATGAATCAAAAAAGGTAAGATTTAATCTTACCTTTTTAATTTATTCAACAATTCCTAATATTATATTATGCTTAGCAACCTTTTCTTGACATATTTCAAAGCATTCTAGTAACATGTCAATTGCTTCTTTTTCTCTAACACCATTGGAATAGATTAAAGCTAAAGTATCACCGGCTTTAACCTTATCACCAACTTTAACCTTTATTTTTATTCCTACGGAATGATCAATAGTTTCATCTTTAGTCTGACGTCCAGCTCCTAAAATCATTGCCACATTCCCAACATTCAAAGTATGAATTCTTTTAATGTATCCATCTTTTAAAGCCTTAACTTCAACAACTTTTTGACATTTTTTAAACAAACTATAATCATCAATAACTTTAGGATCACCATGTTGATAGATAATCATTTCTCTTAATTTTTCTAAAGCTTCACCAGACTCAATTTTTTTATCAATTAGTTTTATAGCTTCTTCTTTGTTTTTAACACTATTAGTTATTAAAAGCATTTCTGCACATATTTCATGACACAATGTGGTAAATTCCCTATCACCATGTCCTTTTAATGTTTCTATGGCCTCAATCACTTCTAAAGAATTACCAACAGCTTCACCCAAAGGTTGATCCATATCAGTAAGCATAGCTACTGTTTTTCTTCCGCATTTATTTCCAATTGAAACCATTGCTTTGGCTAATACTTTAGCATCTTCAATAGTTTTCATGAAAGCTCCATCACCGACTTTAACATCTAGCAATATGCTATGAGCTCCACTAGCTAGCTTTTTAGACATAATAGAGCTTGCAATTAAGCCAACAGATTCAACTGTTCCTGTTACATCTCTTAAAGCATATAATTTCTTATCTGCGGGGGTAATATTAGCCGTTTGTCCCACCACAGCAATTCCAATTTCTTTTACTTGTTTTAAAAAGTCTTTAGAACTAACATTTATATTAAATCCAGGAATTGATTCAAGTTTATCAAGAGTGCCACCAGTATGTCCTAAACCACGTCCACTCATCTTAGCAATCTTTAATCCACATGAAGCAATAATTGGAGCTACTACCAAAGTAGTTTTATCTCCCACTCCTCCAGTAGAATGTTTATCAACACAAATTCCATCGATTGATGATAAATCAATTTGTTCACCACTCTTTAACATTTCCATTGTAAAGGCTGTTTGTTCATCACTATTTAATCCCTTTAGACAAATAGCCATTAACAAAGAACTCATTTGATAGTCAGGAATCTCTCCCTTGACATATCCATCAATCATAAAATGAATTTCATCTAAATTTAAAACTTCTCCTTCTCTTTTCTTTATAATTATATCAACAGCTCTCAAGATATTCACTCCTTTAATAGCAATATAATTATACATCTTTTAAATTTTTTTTGCAAACATTTTCATTTTTATCCTTAGTTTTTTTTGATATAATTATATTGGTGAAAAAAATATGACAAAAATATGTTTGATTAGACATGGTCAAACCGATTGGAACAAACAATTATTAATTCAAGGAAGAATTGATAATCCTTTAAATGAAGAAGGAAAAGAAAGTACTAAAAAATCCTTAGAATCAATTAAAAACTTAAATACCAATTGGGATGTTTTTCTTTCTAGTCCTCTTTTAAGAGCCTATCAGACAGCTCAAATAATAAAAAGCGGTTTAAACTTTCCCCAAGATATTATCATTATTCCTAATCTTACCGAAAGAGATTTTGGAGAATTAGAAGGAAAAAAAGTTTGCCAAGAAAGCTATGAATTAATGAGGCAAAATGTTAAAGGCTTAGAATCACTAGAGGATTTGCAAAAAAGAGCTTTATCAACTATAATTAATATTAGTAAAAAATATCCAAATAAAAATATTCTAATAACAACACATTCCCAATTTATTAAAGGTTTATTGAGTGCTTTAATCGAAGATTTTGATTTTACATATCCTTTAAAAAACAATTCTTTAACTTTATTAGAAGTAAATGAAGAAAAAATTAAGGTAATTAAATATGATGTAATATAAAAACCAGTACACAATCTGTACTGGTTTTTTATTTATTTCTTATTTCTTCTAAGCCATTTTTCATCTTTTCATAAACAATTTGAGATATTTCTAAAGTACTCATATCTTTAAAACTATCATATTCTAAAACATCACAAACTTTAACATAAAATTTAGTTCTATGAAATGGGAAGTTTTTCTTAACTTTATATCCATTTTCAACAATACATATAACAATTGGACATTTAGCTCTTAGCGCAATTTTAAATGATCCATCATGAAAATCACCAATTGATCCATTGTGACTTCTTGTTCCCTCTGGAAAAACTCCAATAGGAAAACCATTTTCAATTCTTTTTATAGCTTTGATTATAGTTTCTAATCCTTGACGATTATTACTGCGATTAATAGATAAGTGACCTGAAGCTTTTAAATAATCACCAATAACAGGCATTTTTAAAATACTATCTTTCATGATAAAAGTTAATCCCATTTCTTTAAATGAAGAAATAATCATTAAAGGATCAAGAAGACTTTGATGATTAGATACTAATAAAAATGGTTCATCTTTAATTTTATCTAAGCCAATAGGAATAATTTTTATTCTCATTATTGTTTTAACAAAATGACATCCATATCTAGTAACAGCAGTCAAAGCTTTTTTAGGTTTTAATATTTCCTTATTTTTTCCATTAACAATTAAAGCGGCAATTTGACACCATAAAAGGAATAAAAGGACTCCCAAAGCAATTCCTCCAATAAAAATAGGAATTGCAAATAACCAATGAATATGTGTAAAAAATACAATTAAAAAACTAAGCAATGAAGCAAATACAATCAATAAAAATAATATCATTTGCTAATCCTTTCATAAATACAAAAGTTTAACTCGCCACATATATTGCTAGATATTAACTTATATTCATTATAATTAATTTCTGGGAAAAAGACATTTCCCTCATATTCCTTATTAACATGAGTAATATATAAACGATCAGCATATGGTAAAGCTATTTTATATATTTGACATCCACCAA
>CANQJU010000127.1 GCA_947624315.1 uncultured Bacilli bacterium
TAATTCCTCTTTCGCACAAAATTACCTTGTTATTTCCACCAGCTAAAATATATTCAGCGCTCATCAACCATTCCTCGACAGTATTTGATAATCCTCTTTTTAAAAGGATTGGTTTATCAATTTTACCTAGTGCTTTTAGTAATTCAAAGTTTTGCATATTACGAGCACCAACTTGAATAATATCAACATTTTTAACAAACTCATCAATTTTATCAACACTCATAATTTCACTAACAATTGGCAAACCATATTTTTCACGAGCTTCAACTAACAGTTCAATACCTTTACTTCTTAAGCCTTGGAAAACATATGGAGATGTACGAGGTTTATATGCTCCCCCTCTTAACATCTTTGCTCCAGCCTTTTTAACACCTTCAGCAATCGTTAAGATTTGTTCTTCACTTTCAACAGAACATGGTCCACCAATGACTAGAACATTTTCATGGCCACCAATTTTAATCCCATTAACATCAATTATTGTATCATCGGGATGGTATTGACGACTAGCCTTTTTATAAGGTGTAGAAATACGAATTACAGAGGCAATTAAAGGATTTGAGGTCAAACTCTGTTCATCAACAGAACTTGTATCACCAAAAATACCTAATACCTTCATTGTATCTCCAGATATATCAGAAACTTTTAAATTTCTTTGGGCTAATTCATCTAAAACCGAATTAAATTCTTCTTCGGTAATATTTGGTTTTAAAGTAATAATCATAACAAATATCTATTTTTTATAAAACTCAAAGATTAGTGATTTAATTTTTGATATTGCATCATTTATATCACCATTATTATCAATAACATAATCATTTGAATTGTTATAAATTTCTTTCCTTTCTTCATAAATTCTCAATAAATCATTTTTATTTTTAGCTAATGGTCTCTCTTGTAAATTGCTATAAATTCCCTCAATAGATCTATTTATATAAAAAACAACTCCATTAGCCATTAAAGAATAAACATTATCTATATCAAGGATGGATCCTCCACCCGTTGAGATAACACAATTCTTATATAATGATACTTCTTTAATAACTTCTTTTTCTATTTCTCGGAATTTCTTTTCACCAAATTTTGAAAAAATATCAGGAATAGTTTGGTTTGTTTTTTGTTCAATTAAATTATCAGTATCATAATATTCCATATCTAATTCTTCAGCTAATTTTTTTCCTATTGTACTCTTTCCACATCCAGGCATACCAATCAAGACAATATTAGTAGCTGTTTTCTTTATGATTGCTCTAATTTCTTCTAATTTATCAAAACAAATTTCTTTATCAAGAAATAACTCATGACTTTTTATGGCTTGATAAATAAGCATATCTAATCCATTTGCATATAATTTATCACGATTTTCCAAAATAAATTTTGTTCTAAAAGGATTAAATATTACATCAACAACTCCTTTAATATTATCGATATGACTAACGATACTATCAAATATATTGGGATACATCCCCACAGGAGTAGTATTTATAAGATAATCATAAGAGTTATAATCAATATTTTCATACTTTAAAGCTCCATCTTTCCCACTTCGAGAAGCTTTATCAATTTTTTGAGCTTTTAAGTCATTTAGGACATTATAAACTGTCTTACTAGTTCCTCCAGTTCCTAAAATTAAACATTTACTATTTTCTATAGAAAAATTGTTTTTTTCAAGAATAAATTTAAAACCATCATAATCAGTATTATATCCATATAATTGGTTATTCTTTTTAACTATTGTATTGACAGCCCCAATTTTACGAGCTCTTTCATCAATATAATCTAAATAAGGAATAACCATTTCTTTATAAGGAATAGTTACATTTATTGCATCAAATTCCTTTTTTTCCATAAAAAAAGGAAAATCATCACGGCTCACTTCGAACATTTCATATTTATCCCCAAGATATTCATGGATTATTTTAGAATATGAATGTGTTAGTTTTTCACCAAGTAAACCAAATATTTTTATTTCATCCATAAATAACCATACCTACCAATATGTAAATCAACTAAAGCAATAGCAATCATGCTTTCAATAACTACTCTAGCCCGATGGATAATACAAGGATCATGTCTTCCTTTAATATTTATTTTAACATTTTCTTGTTTTTCTAAATTGACAGTATCTTGTTCTTTTGAAATAGATGGTGTAGGCTTAATGCAAGTAGAAATAATTAATGGCATTCCATTAGTAATTCCTCCATTAAGGCCTCCATTATTATTTGTTTTGGTTTTTACATTCCCATTTTCATAGTAAAAAGGATCATTAGCTTCTGAACCTTTTAAAGATGCAAAATCAAAACCTTTTCCAAAGGAAACACCTTTAACTGCTGGTACAGAAAATAAAAGGGATGAGATTATTGATTCGCAAGAATCAAAAAATGGTTCACCAACTCCTCCATTTACTCCATAAACAATAGTCTCTAAAACTCCACCAACAGAATCTTGATTTAGGCGAGCATCTTCAATTGCTTTAAGCATTTCTTCTTTTTTAGTTTCATTAAGAACAGGGAAATATTCACTATTTAAAGCTAACATTTCTTCTATACCACCAATAGGTTCATCATAAACATTATATATTTGTTTAATATGAGAGGCAATTTCAATACCTTTTTCTTTTAATACTTGTTTACATATTGCTCCAACAATTACTAAAGGAGCAGTTATACGTCCTGAAAAATGTCCACTACCATTATAATCTTCATAGCCAAAATACTTTAATGATCCACTATAATCAGCATGAGATGGACGTGGAGTTAAAGCAAAGTCACTATACTTTGATGAATCTTTGTCCATATTTTCAATTATAAAAGTTAATGGTGTACCAGTTGTATAACCATTATAGTAACCACTTACAACTTTATATTCATCTTTTTCATGGCGTTGAGTGGAAATACTTCCTTTGCTTTTTCTTTTATCTAATTCCTTATTTACAAAGTCCCAATCAATTTTAATCCCAGGAGCAATTCCATCTATTGTAATACCAATGGCTTCACCATGAGACTCACCGAACAAAGAAATTTTTAGATTTTTACAGTAAAATGAAGCCATATTATTCTCCTCTATCTAATATATTTTCTAACTGTTTAAAAGAAATTTGTTTTAAAATAGCTTCTCCAGCCTTTTCAACTAAAACAATGGTAATTCCTTTATCATTTACCTTTTTGTCTTGAGAAACTAATTTCAAAATATCTTGTTTATTGAAAGAAACGTTAACATCAATATTTAGTTTTTTCAAAATTTCTTTTACTTCTTGTTTTAACTTACCATCAAGTACTAAATACATACCAATGC
>CANQJU010000128.1 GCA_947624315.1 uncultured Bacilli bacterium
AATAAGGAGGCTCTTATGAAAAGAAATGGTTTTATTACTTCAGCCTTATTATATGGACTTTTAGCTTTGTTTTTAGTATTAATGCTTGGTAGTTTAGCTATTTTAGGTAACCGCAAAAACAGCATGGATGTTTTAAGGAAAGCAGCTTTAAATGATGCCGAGGATGCCACTAAAATTGAAAGCTTTACCAATATTTGGAATAATTCACTTACTTATACTCAAAGTGGTTATGTAAGTGATGCTAAAATAGATGGCTATTGGACTGTAAATGGTACGCCTTCACTTGTTTTAAATACACCTTCTTCTAATCCTGCAGCATAAGTCACTATTTTAAATGTTGAACCTGGTTCAAATGACATCCATATTGGTAAATTGCGATTAAAAATAGATTGATCATAATCTTGATAATTTTTTAAATCAAAATTAGGTCGTGAAGCCATTGCTAAAACTTCTGAAGTCTGAGGTTTCATTACAAGTCCAATTATATCTTGTGGGTCATAATACGCTAAAGCATTGTCCATTAATCTTTCCAAAGTAATTTGAATATCAATATCAATTGTTAAATATAAATCAAGTCCAGAACTTGGTGTTGTATAATCACCAGTCAAATCACCAATTTTATTTCCATGGGCATCGGTAAAAATGTTTTGTGAACCAAAATTTCCCATCAAATAATCATCATAAATATACTCTAAACCAGTAATTCCTTGATTATCACTACCAACAATCCCTAATACATGTGATAAAGTATTACCATATGGATAATATCTAACTACATCTCCAGATATATATACTCCATCTAAATCAGCAGCTATTACTTTTTTAGCCATATCTAAAGTTATATTCTTACCTTCCGGTTTTATTATTTCTACCGACACATTTTTTTCAAAATGTTTTTTCAAATCACTTTTTGCAACTCCTAATAAAGTTGATAAAACATTCATTGTATATTCTTTATCCTTTATTTGTTTAGGAATTATTGATATTGTTGGGGCAATAGTATTTCCAACAATCAATTTCCCATTACGGTCATAGATTTTACCTCTTTTGGCACTGACAGGTATATTTCTTGTCCATAAGTCAAAAGCTCTTTCAATATAGGCTGATCCTTTAACAATTTGTACATATCCAACTCTTGCTAAGATAACAATAAAACCTATTACACATAAATATAAAATTATTAAAGTTCTTTTTCTAATTGTTTTCATAATACCACCACTATATTATATTAGAAAAAATCAAATATATAATAAAAAACGGACTGATGATAACCATTCAATCCGTTTTTTATTTATTTGGGGGGGTAAAAATTTAGATTTAAATAAAATTTAAATCACAGGGTTTATATATATTAATTAAAAATTAATATCACTTATTTGGTTTTGGTTGTACAGGTTTAGGTAAAGGTCTAAGCATAATATCCTCCTATAATTTTTCTATAATTCTCAACTTTGCACTATGAGCTCGATTATTATTTTCTAATTCTTCATCACTAGCTGTTATAACTTTATTGTTAATCAGCTTAAATTCTTTAACAATATCACAATCACGAATTGGTAAATCCTTAAGAGTTTTATCAGTAACACTTTCACGGAAAATATTTTTACATATTCTATCTTCTAATGAGTGGAAAGTGATAACAACAATTCTTCCTCCTGGCTTTAACATTGTTAAAGCATCTCTTAGTGATTTTTCAAATACATTTAATTCATCATTAACAGCAATTCTTAAGGCTTGAAAAACCTTTTTTGCTGGATGACCACTTTTTCTTTTAGCAAATGCGGGAATTGCTTTTTTAATAACATCAACTAATTCGAAAGTAGTTTCAATATTTTTTTTATTTCTCTCAATAATTATTTCTTTAGCAATATTCCCACTAAATCTTTCTTCACCATATTCATAGAAGATTTTGCGAAGTTCTTCAAATGAATATGTATTAACAATATCATAGGCTGTTAGTTCTTGTTCTTGATTCATTCTCATATCAAGTCTAGCATCTTTATTATAGCTAAATCCTCTTTCAGCTTGATCAAATTGAAAAGATGAAACACCTAAATCGTACAATATTCCGTCGACTTTATCTATATTGTTATTCTGTAATATGAACTTAATATTAACAAAATTATCTTTAACGATTGTATAATTGTTTGATATAGTTGATAATTTTTCGTTTCCTTTGTTGATTGCATATACATCTTGTTCAATGCAATATAAATGACCTTTTCTAGATAATTTTGATAGAATTTCACTAGCATGTCCTGCGCCTCCCATAGTACAGTCAACATATATTCCGTCATTTTTAATATTTAACCCCTCTATTGCTTCCTGCAACATTACGGGTATATGTTTACTTTCACTCATTATATTTCAAATTTCTCACTTATTTCTTGTAATATTCCTCTACCATTTTCTACATCATCCCAATTCTTTTTTGACCATATTTCCACAACATGACCAGCACCAATTATGACACATTCTTTTTCTATTTCTGCATACTTAATTAAATTATCATCAAGATTAATACGGCCTTGGCTATCAAACTCCTTAGCAAATGCTGATGATAAAAACAAACGATTAAATTGACGATTATCTGATCTTGATGATGGAGCATTTAAATATTTTTGAACGACTTCATTCCAATGATCACTATCATATAAGGTAATACAATGTTCATATCCCTTATTGACGATAAATTGACTACCTAGCATCTTACGAAAATCTTGAGGTATAACCAATCTACCCTTATCGTCGATATTATATGTATAATGGCCTATATAGCATTTTTGTGACATATTCATGGGCAAAACCTCCACTATCTCCCACCTAACCCCACATATATTGTATCTCATTACAATTTAAAATGCAAGTGTTTTTTTAATTTTTTTTTATTTTTTTAATAAAAAGGTAAAAAAAACAAAAAAAAGCACTTATATTCAAAGTGCTTCTTTTTAAAACAATTAATAAATTAATTATTTTAACTATAAAATTATTCGGCTTTTTCAGCTTTGTCAGCTTTTTTAGCCTCTTTCTTTGCAGCTTTTTCGGCTTTCTTGCTTTCTTTTTCAGCCTTTTTAGCTTCTTTAGCAGCTGCTGCTTTTTCCTCGGCTGTTTGTTCTTGATCTTTTACTTTGATTTCTTTAACTAACTTACCATCATAGTAACCACATGATTTACAAACAACATGAGCTAATTTCATTTCGCCACAATTAGGACAAACAAAATCTACCTCTTGATTGCTTAATTCTACGTACAGATGTGTTTCTTCTTCATT
>CANQJU010000129.1 GCA_947624315.1 uncultured Bacilli bacterium
ATTAATTTATTTGCATAACTAATAATCTTTTCAGCAGATTCATTTATTTTATTTGCTTCTTTAACAATATTATTTAAATCATCATTTAAAATTTTTATTGGTTTGTCTAATAAATTATTTTTGAATTTTTCAAATGTTTCTAGTATATCTTCTCTATCCTTAAAGTCTTTCTTTACTTTTTGACTTTCTAGTAACATGTCTTTAAATTTTAATCCCAAGGAAGCAACTATAGAAAGGAAACTAATAAAATACTGTGGTCTAACCATGTACATTTTTTCATAACCAGTAACTTTCTTGATAGGAACATCATTAACTTGGTTCCATTCAAGTTCACTAACTAATAGAGCATATTCACAATGTTTTTTACGACGATCACTATCTAATTTCTTATAATGATCTGAGTTTTTCTTTTTTGTTTGAGAAGTAAAATACTCATTTTTCATTTCACAAACAACTGATGTTAAAAGTTCATCACTAGAAAATTTATTTGAAGCATATACTTTAAAAATATAATCGGCTTTAGTTGCCTTTTCTTCTCCCTCTTCTTTTACAGCTGTATTATCTTTTTCCCATGTACATGTTTCAAAACCACATTGAGCGTAACTTTCATATTCATTATTACACCATGATTCTAATTGTTCTCCGATTCTTTTAACATTTAGACTATTCTTGCTAAGCTCTAACATGCTGATTCTTTGATCTTTTTCTTTTATTTGTTTATCCAATTCATCTTTTTGATTGTTAAGTTTATCAATAAATTCTTTTTCTTGTTTTATCAATTCAAGTTCTAGTTTTTCTTTACTACTCTTAGTTATTTCATTAAGTTTATTTTCTAGTTCAGCAATCTTTTTATTTAAATCTATTTCTTTTTCTTTATTTTCTTGAATTATCTTATTTTTAGCATTTTCTATTTCTAAGTTTTTATTTTTTTCGTCATTTTCTTTTTCAAGTTTTAATTGATTAATTGTTTTTTCAAATTCATTTATTTTGTCTTTAAAAGACAATTCAATTTGCATCTTTTGAGCTTCTAAATCTTTTTGTTTTAATTCTTCTAATTGCTTCTTTTGCTCATTTAATTGCTTTTTAATTTCTTCGTTTTTGGCTTCTTCAATTTTCTTTTTAATAATAGAATTATCAATTTTACTTATGTCTAAAAGATCAATAGTATCTCCTTTAGATGCATCAGTTTCTAATCTAATAGTACTTTCATTAATAATTGTAACATTTTTAATTTCGGCCATAATTATCCTCTTTTCACATTCTTTACAATTAATATTATAGCATATTTTTTCAAAATGCATTATATTTTTTTAGTAAAGATATAAAAAGCCTTAAGTTTTACTAATATATTAGTTAGACTTAAGGAAGTTTATTTATCAATTAATCAAATATTCTTTGAACTTATTAACTATATCTATAAATGTTAAATTTAAATCAGCTGTTTCTTCTAATGGATAATCATTTAATAATAGATTATACAATTCTTCTTCATTTTTAGCGCATTTATTACAATTGATTTTTACATTACTTTTATTTAAAACATATTTATTATTTAAATCAATATTAATAAATTTGACTGATGAAGGAATATATAATATTTTAACAAATTCCATTTCAATAATATTAGCAACACAAATAGTTCCATCAGGTATTCTTAAATCTATTTGTTTAGGAAACTTTGTTAAAATAGTGGCATTATCTAAATTATAATCCTTAATAAAAGCTGTATATGAGCACTCTAAACCATCACTATTTAAATTTAAACCTTCTATTGTCTTTAAGTATTCGCAATTAGTAAAAGCATATTCGCCAATTTGCTTTAATTTACTAGAAACAATAATTTTTTCAACACCTGATCCTCTAAAGGCATTTAGATTAATATCCGTAACATTTACCATTTTGGCTTCTTTTAACTTATGACAATATGAAAAAACATTTTCTTTAACCATATAAGCATTATTGCAATCAATAATTTTAATTTTCTTAGATAATATGTTTTTTCCATCACCTAATATATTAACAAAACTAGGAACAATAAAGTTTTCTTCATCTCCTAAATATTTAACAAGTGATGTATTATTATTCATAAAAATATAATCAATATATTCTTCACTCAAATTAGCAATTTTACAAATCCTTTTCATTCTTTGATAAGGAGAAGGATGTTGAAAAGATTCAAGTAACCATTTTATTGTATAGTTTTTATTATTAAGAGGTTTAAAGAACTCTTTAAGCCATTCGCCATATCCACACAAATAACTAAAATAATCAGCTTTATATTCTTCCATTTGATATGGAATTGCTAAAAAGATAATTTCAGGAAGAGTTAAGATAATATATATTAATAAGAAAAATATAAATAGGAAATAAGAGATAGCAAAAAGTAATTTGTTTTTTACATTTTGATTATACAAGTATAAACTAGAAACAAAAATACGAAAATACTTTTTAATAGATGTAACAATTAATCCTAATCCTGAAAAGTAAAAAAACTTAATAATCAGAAAATTGCAAGAAACACTATGTCCTAATTCATGTCCACATATTGCACAAAACAATTCATCGGAATAATCACTAGAATTTGTTGAACAGTAAATATGGTCGTTATGACTAACAGCTGGAGATCCCATAAATACCGGTTTCAACCTTTGAACCTCTATAAATTTAATATCAACTTTTTTTATTCTTGAGGAAAACTTTTCTCCTTCACTTTTTATTTTACTAAATAAATAATAATATTTATCATTTTTTTCAACAATCTTATCAAATCTATCTAAACTTCCCAAATTACCAAGATATCCCATAATAATATTCAAAGCAGTAAATCCTATAGATATTAATAAGGACATAATATCACTAAGTAAAAACAACTTGCAAATTAAAAAACAAAACAATAAATTAAAAATTAAGTATAGACTTCCAAATATTACACTAGAAGCAATACATTTATTAACATATTTATGAAAACTAATCATAATATTTCTCCATAATTTCTTTAATTGAAAAGTTTATAACAAGAAAAAACACCAAACTTATATAAACATTAGTGGTTATTTTTAATTATACTCAAATAGCATTTTTTTCTTAAAAACTCTTTTATCTTTGTATTATCCTTTCCTTCATAATATCCGATTAATAAGTCCTTGTATTCATCTGTTAATTCTGAGGGAATGACAATTATGCCTTTTCCTTTAGAAATTAAATAATGATTGGCAAATATTACTG
>CANQJU010000130.1 GCA_947624315.1 uncultured Bacilli bacterium
CTAATATTGAAAAAGAATACTATGTTAGAATTAGTGGCATAATAAAAAAAGAAGATTTAAGAAAAATTGCATTAGGTGTTGATATTGGTGGTTATGTAACACAAAAATGTCATACCGAATTATTATCAATAGATAAAGCTCATAATTCATCACTAGTAAAAATAATTATTAAAGAGGGGAAATATCATCAAGTTAAAAGAATGTTTGAAAGCTGTGGATACCCTGTAAAAATACTTACTAGAGTACGTTTTGGACAAATAACGACTGAAGGATTGGCTGAAGGTGACGTTCGTTATTTGACACCATATGAAGTTAAAAGATTAATATATTTAAGCAAAAATAATTAGATTTCTAATTATTTTTTTTGAAAAAAAATTCAATTTTAAAATTGTGTTGAATATAAAATAAATTTATGATATAATGTTTGTGATTGTTTGAGGTTAATATTATGGGTTGGCAAATTGCGATTGATGGACCAGCTGGTTCAGGTAAAAGTACAATTGCTAAAGGTGTTGCTCAACGATTAGGCTTTAAGTATATTGATACTGGAGCTATGTATCGAGCTGTTACTTTGAAAGCAATTAATCTAAAAATTAATTTAGAAGATGAGAAAGAATATCAATTCTTAGAAACGACAAAAATTAATTTTGATGGTTTGGATATTTTACTTGACAATGTTAATGTTTCTCAAGAAATACGTTCTTTAGAGGTTACTAATAAAGTCTCGTTGCCATCTAAATTTGGTTATGTTCGTGAAAAGCTTGTTGCCCTTCAAAGGCAAATAGCTAGTAATGATAATGTCATTATGGATGGTCGCGATATTGGTACAGTAGTTTTAGCAAATGCAAATTTAAAGATTTATTTAACTGCTGATGTAACAATTAGAGCGGAAAGACGAATGAAAGAACGCTTAGAAACAAATGGTATAGTTCAAGATTTACAAACAACAATTCAAGAACTATTAGATCGCGATTATAAAGATAGCCACCGATTAATTAGCCCATTGACAAAAGCTGATGATGCAATTGAAATTGATTCATCAGATTTAAGTATTGAAGAAGTGATTGATAAAATCATTAGTTTAGTTTTGGAAAGAGGTTACAGAATGGAAAATTTAGAACAAAAGAACGAACAATTGGAAGAAGAAAAGGATGTTAAGGATGAGGTTTCAACAGTTGAAGAGGAAGCCAATGTAGAAGGTAAGGAAGAGGAAGAAAAAGCTGGAAAATATCGTGAACTTCAAGTTGTCATGGGAACAGTTGTTGACGTAATTCCTGCTCAAGAAGCTAAGAAGATCAACAAAAAAGAAATTAAAGCTAAAGAAGAAAAAGTTTTAATTGAATTAGAAGATGGTCAACAAGGTTACTTGTTTAAGAAGGATGCTTATGGCTTAGCAGATGACGAAGAATTATTTGATAGATTCGTCGAAGGCGATAAAGTTGAAGTTGCTATTAAGAAAATTTTCCCTGATGGTGGAAAATTTGTATTCTCAACTCAATTAGTAGAGATGAAAAAGCAATTAGCTAAATATGAAGATTTAGTAAAAGAAAAACCAGAAGATCGCCCAATTATCACTGTTAAAGTTGTAAAGAACATTCCTGTAGGTTTATTGACAAGATATGAAGATTTTTCATGCTTAATTCCTAAGAAACCTAAATCATTGTTAAATATTCCTGAAGAAGAATTGGATGGATTAGTTGGCAAAGAATTAGAAGTTGTTCCTGTACGTATTGATTATTCTCGAATTAGAATTATTGCATCACAAGCTGCTGCAAGTATGAAGAAAAGCCGTGAGGCTGAAAATGCCTTTATTCAACAACTTGAAGTTGGTCAAGTTTATGATGGCGTTGTTAAAAATATTGAAAAATACGGCGCTTTTGTTGAAATAGGCAATGGTGTTGAAGGATTACTTCATATTTCGGAAATTGATCATAATCGTGTTTTCAAAATTGAAAAAGTTCTAAATACTGGTGATTCTGTTAAAGTTCAAATCATAAATTTAGATGGTAAACATATTGGTTTATCTCGTAAAGCATTACTTCCTAATTATTGGGGAGATTATATCAAAGATAAAGAAGTTGGCTCTGTAGTTAAAGGTAAAGCTGTTGATATTAAAGAAGTAGGAGTTACTGTTGAACTTGCTGAAAATGTTAATGGTTTCTTACCTAAGAGCGAATTCTCATGGGACAATGATTTAGCTATCAATGATTGCTTAAAAGTTGGCGATGATGTTGAAGCAAAAGTAATTGAAATCGATGATGCTAAAAAGCGTATAATTTTATCTAAGAAACAACTTACTGAAAATCCTTGGTCAAACGTATCATTCAAAGTTGGTGATGTTGTTGAAGGAACTGTTGCTAAAGAATTAGCTCAAGGATTCAAAGTTAATATTGGTAATGTAAGTGGTTATTTATCTAAAAATAGTTTACGCAATCGTGCTGCTGATTCAATTCAACTTGGTGAAAAACTTAATGTTAAAGTTAGAGTTTTAGAGCCTGAAAATGCTAAATTAATTGTTAATTTATATGAACATGAAGAAAAAGTTGAAAAAGAAAACTATGGCAAATATATGAAGAGTCAAGAAAAGATTTCTAACACTCTTGGTGATTACTTCGCTAGTTTAAAGAATAAAAAATAGGAGTTGTTTATGCGTGGAGTTGTTGCTATAGTCGGAAGACCAAATGTTGGTAAATCAAGTCTTTTTAACCGAATTGTTGGCGAGAGATTATCGATAACCGATGATGCTAGTGGAATTACTAGAGATCGTATATATAGCAAAGCTCTATGGCTAGACCAAGAATTTAGAGTTATTGATACTGGAGGGATCGTCTTAAAAGATGAGCCCTTTTCTAAAGAAATAAGAGCTCAAGCTACTTTGGCTATCGATGAGGCCGATGTAATTGTCATGGTTGTTGATGCAAGAGCATCAGTAACAAATGAAGATCGCGATGTTATTAGAATTCTTCAAAAAAGTTCAAAACCTTTAATTATTGCCGCAAACAAAGTTGATGACAATAGTTTTAAAGATTTAATTTATGATTTCTATGCATTGGGATGTGAAGAAGTTATACCAGTTAGTGCCTTACATGGTATTGGAGTTGGTGATCTATTAGATAAGGTTGTTTCTCTACTTCCTAAAGAAAAGAAAAGCCCATATGATGCTGATGCTATTAAGTTTTGTTTAATAGGTCAACCCAATGTTGGTAAATCA
>CANQJU010000131.1 GCA_947624315.1 uncultured Bacilli bacterium
TGGGAATATTGTTTACTGCAATAATAATACTTCCATTTGCTGTTTTATTATTTGAATTAGTTGAATTATATTGGTATAATGAAAAAACAATGGTAATCTTTTTAGCAATCGCTTGGGGATTATTAATGGTATGTAATGGATTATCCAATTTCTTTACTGTTAAAATCTGTAAAGCTGCTGTACCAGATATGACAGATTTACAAGACATAAATGAATATGAAATATTATTCTATCAAACTTTTAATATAGGTTTTGGAATCTTCATATTTGCAATTTTATTATTTTTTGGAGTTTCAGCATTATGATGAAATATCGTGATATATTTATTTCAATTGGAATTATTATTCTATTAATCGCAATTGATCAACTTACTAAAATTTTTGCTTTTAAAACTTTAGAATATGGTGTTACATATAAATGTATACCGGGATTATTTAGAGTAGAATTAGTTCATAATACTGGTGCAGCTTTTGGTATATTGAGTGGAAAAATGTGGGTATTTAATATAATTACTATTATAGCTTTATTTATATTTGCATTTTTAATGAAAAATGCCAGTTTTTCAAAAACTCCATTTTTTACAGTCTCTTTAATTTTAATAATATCAGGTGCTATCGGTAATTTTATTGATAGAGTTTGTTTAGGTTATGTTAGAGACTTTTTAACATTCGATTTTTTCAATTTCGCTATTTTTAATTTTGCTGATATGTGTTTAACTATTGGTATTATTATGATTATATGTGATTTCGTTTTTGGTTTTAGTGGTGGAATATGGACAAAAGGTATTTAATTTATGATGAATTAGAAGAAACAAGAATTGATAAATATTTGTCACAAGAACTAGATTTATCAAGAAATTCCGCACAAATTCTCATAAAAAATAATAATGTATTAGTTAACGGAAAAGAAATAAAAGCCAATTACAACTTAAAAAATGGTGACAAAATCGAAATTTCCATTCCTGATCCCGTTAATACTGATATAATTCCTGAAAATATACCTTTAGATATTTATTATGAGGATAGCGATGTTATAGTTATCAATAAACCTAGTGGCATGGTTGTTCACCCTGCAGTAGGTAATACTACAGGAACATTGGTTAATGCCTTAATGTATCATTGCCATGATTTATCTGCTATCAACGGAGTAATAAGAGCAGGAATTGTTCATAGAATTGATAAAGATACATCGGGATTGTTAGTGGCATGTAAAAATGATTTTGCTCATCAATCATTGAGCGAACAATTTTTCAATAAAACTGTTAAAAGAAAATATTATGCTATTTGTTATGGAGAAATAAATCACAACTTAGGAGTTATTAATGCTCCTATCGGGCGCGATTTGCAAAATCGACAATCTATGGCAGTAGTTGATAATGGCAAAAAAGCCATTACTCATTTTAAAGTTTTAGAAAGATTTAAAGGTTTTACTCTTATAGAATTAGTTCTTGAAACGGGAAGAACTCATCAAATTCGTGTTCACATGAAATATATTGGACATCCCCTATTAGGAGATCCTCTATATGGTCCTAAAAATGTTGTTGGTGATCATGGACAATATTTGCATGCGAAAATCTTGGGATTTGATCATCCTCGAACTAGTGAGTTTTTAGAGTTTGATAGTCCATTACCTGATTATTTTGAAGAAAAACTTAAAGAATTAAGAAATGAACTAAAAAACGAATAAAATACTTAGTTTTATATATAAGATTTTTTACTATACTATGCGGTTTTATTAACCGCATATTGTTTTCTTAATCAAAGGAGAAATTTATGAAACGAATTATAATTTTAATATTAACATTTATGCTATCGTGCATTTTAGTTGGCTGCAGAAGCAAAAAACCTGACGACTTTCAAAATCCAGGAGATTATCTAGGTGGAGGTGGTACGGGAGAAGATGCTGATAATGCTAATGATGTTACAGAAAATATAAAAAAGGAATTTTCTAATAAAGATTTTTCTGAACTATCAAGTAATACCTCAATAGATGAAGCTATTATTGTTACTCCAACTGCTGATATATATACTATTTCAGAAAGTGGAACATATCTATTTAGTGGTACATATGGAGGAATTAATCTTAGTGATGATAGTTTATCATTGCATCTCATTTTTAAAAACGCTGATATAAAAACAGATGATATTGCTATAAATGGAGCAAGCCACAAAAAAGCAGAAGTTATTATTACACTTATCGGTGAAAATTCTATTGTTTCCTCAAGTGATAGTGAAAATGCTATTCACATTAAAGGGACACTTGCTTTTAATGGAGAAGGTTCTTTAGCAGTTCTAAGCAATGGAAAGAATGCCATTAAAGTTTCTAAAGATCTTACCATTGTTGATTGCTCTTTAACACTTAATGCTAAAAATCATGCAATTTCAGCTCTTTCAGTTTCTGCTTCAAATTGTAAAATTGATGTTACGTCTTCAGGAAAAGATGGAATCAACGCTGAATGCGATGATGAAACGATTGCTTTTACAACTAAAGAAGGATATGTCTATTTGCAAAATGTTGATTACTCTTGTAACTCAGCAGGTGATGGTATTCAATCTGATACAGTTATTTATATCAATGGTGGTAATTTCAACATTAAAACTGTTGGTAGCTTTGTTTCTAAAACACAAATGGATCAATACGATATAGATGCTGATGATTTTAAATATATTTTGCAAAATAATGAATATAAGCGAATTGCTAGTGATGAAACCAACCGATATAATGCCAACCAACTATATGCCCTTGTACAAGGATGTAAAGGCATTAAGGTCGGAGAAATCGAATATCCTGATGCCAATAATCCTGATGAAGAAATTACTGTAACAGAAGGTGACTATTCTATTATTATTGATGATGGCACATTTACAATCGATAGTACAGATGATGCTATTCATGCCAATAGCGGAAATCTTTCTATTAATGGAAGTATATTTAATATTTCAACTTATGATGATGCTCTTACAAGCGATTGTTTAACCAAAATATCAGGTGGTGAAATTAATGTTACCAAAAGCTATGAAGGCATTGAAGGTGGTTATGTTGAGATAAGTGGTGGAGAGATTAACATCAAAGCAAGTGATGATGGAATAAATGCGGCAAGTGATGATATAAGTGTTATCGAACATATTATCATTAGTGGTGGCTTAATTTATGTAAATGCTGAAGGTGATGGTGTAGATTCTAATGGCTCAATCAATATGACTGGTGGCA
>CANQJU010000132.1 GCA_947624315.1 uncultured Bacilli bacterium
GTTGCTATTATATTCGTAATGGTACGAACAACAAAATATTAGCTATTATTTTTGCTATTTTTTTAATTCTTTCCAATACGATTTTCTTTCAACCTTTACAAGTTAATACAATTAGTGAAACATTGAGAATAACTTTATCAATAGATAAAACAATAATATTGGGTATTTTAATTATTTTTACTATTTTTGTTATTTTTGGGGGAACAAAAAAGATTGTAAAATTTTCCGAATTTATTGTTCCGATTATGTCTATAGGATATATTATAGTAACATCATTAATTATCCTTTTACATATTGATGTTTTTCCTCAAATTATCAAAAGAATTTTTACGGAAGCTTTTCAAATAAAAAGTATAATTGGTGGTGGGTTTAGTTCTTGTTTATTAGTAGGAATAAGAAGAAGCTTATTTACTCATGAAGCTGGTTTAGGTACTATGCCAACTATTTCTGCAATGTCTAAAGCTAATAGACCAATAGATCAAGGATTTGTTCAAGTTGTTGGGGTATATTTTGATACATTAGTACTTTGTAGTTTGACAGGTTTTGTCCTTTTAATATATAATATCGATTTAAAAATGTATGAGGGAGTCGATTTAATCATTTATGTTTTTGAAATGATTTTGGGAAAGTTTGGTCGTTATTGCTCAGTATTTTTTCTTTTGTCATTTGCTTTAGCTACAGTTGTAAGTGAATATTATTTAGGAGAAAGCAATCTCATCTTTTTAACAAAATATCAAAAAAATAAAAAATTTGTTTTCATATACAAAGTTTTATTTATTTTGGGAATAATAATTGGAGTAACTTTAGATACTCAAAATATTTGGACAATTGTTGATTTGGGAATGATATTACTTGGCGTTTGTAATCTTTATACTTTGTATAAACTGCGCCATGTATTTAAAAAAGAATTGGATAAATTTTACCAAGAAAAATAAAAAGTCAAGACTTGATTTTTTACTTTCCTTAATATATAATTATAAAGCCTGGGGAGTTCGTGATTTATAGTATGCGAACCGAACAATATTATTTAGGAAATTAAGGTGTGCTGGGCGTCGAATGCTTATTTTTAAATAAGAATCCCGAAAGCATACAAATAAGCGATTTCCACCGTGGAGCTATCAGGTTTCACATGAATAAAAATGGTGTAATTATTTACACCAATAAACGGCTTTCTGGGCTTACTGTTTAAGATGTATTCTTAAACCTTTTTTTATTTGAAAATAAAGAAGATGTATGATATAATATTAAAAAAGGAAGTTTGAAAAATGATTGATGAAATTCTTAATTTAATAAGTCAAGAAATAAATAAAATACTAATAGATATGAATTTAGAAGCCGTAGATATATATTTTGAGGTTCCTAAGGAAGAAGAGTTTGGTGACTATTCAACAAACATTGCAATGCGTTTAGCTAAAACTTTGCATAAAGCTCCCATTGTAATTGCTCAAGAGATTGTTGAAAAGTTGGATTTAAAGAAATTGCACTTACAAAAAGCTGTAGTTGCGGGAGCAGGATTTATTAATTTCTTCCTTGATAAATATTATTTAGAAAATGTTGTTTTTAAAATATTAGAAGAAAAAGAACATTTTGGTGATCAAAATATTGGCAAAGGTGAAAAAGTTTTATTAGAATATGTTAGTGCTAATCCAACAGGTTATTTACATATTGGTCATGGTAGAGGAGCTGCCTATGGGGATTCTCTATCACGAATCATGAAAAAGGCTGGTTATGTTGTTTCTCGTGAGCACTATGTAAATGATGCGGGGAATCAAATTCATAATATGACTGAAAGCATTTGGGCTCGATATAAAGAATTATTTAATTTGCCCCTAGAAATGAAAGAAGATTATTACTATGGCAAAGAAATAATTGAAATTGCTAAAATGATAAAAGATGATAAATGTGATTATTATTTAAATAATCCATACTATGATGATTTCCGTAAAATAGGTTTAGATTATTTGCTTAATGGTTTAAAGAAAGATCTAAAAGATTTCAATGTTGAATTTGATACTTGGTTTAGTGAAAAATCATTATATGATAGTGGAGCAGTACAAAAAACTCTTGATTATTTAATTAAAAATAATTATACATATGAAAAAGATGGAGCTATTTGGCTTAAAACTACCGAATATGATGATGAAAAAGATCGTGTTTTAGTTAAAAGTGATAAGTCTTTAACATATTTAATGCCTGATATTGCTTATCATCATAATAAATTATCTCGTGGATACAATCGATTAATTGATGTCTTAGGTGCTGATCATCATGGATATATAAATAGATTAAAAGCCGCAATAGCTTTTGTTGGTGGAAATCCTGATCTATTGGATGTGGAAATATTGCAAATGGTAAGGGTTTTGCAAAATGGTGAAGAAGTAAAAATGAGCAAAAGAAGTGGCAAAGCTATTACCTTAAGAGATTTAATCGATGAGGTAGGAACTGATGCTTTAAGATTTATGTATAGTTCCAAGGCATTAAGCACTCATATGGATTTGGATTTAGACTTGGCTGTTAAAAATACTAATGAAAATCCTGTATATTATGTTCAATATGCTTATGCAAGAATTGCAAGTTTATTTAGAGTTTTTGAAGAAAATAATATTAAATTTCAAGAAGTTAAAAAATTTGATAAAATAAATCATGAAA
The DNA here is from genome assembly GCA_947624315.1 of uncultured Bacilli bacterium. Lineage (GTDB taxonomy): Bacteria > Bacillota_I > Bacilli_A > ML615J-28 > CAG-698 > Tener-01. Next base: position 2,650 of record CANQJU010000132.1, read on the forward strand.
GTTGTTATAAATTGGTTAAGGTTTTATTGCAATATCCTGCTTATATTGAAGATGCTGCCACAAAGCGTTTGCCACACAAAATAACACAATATTGCCTATTATTAGCAACTGCCCTACATAGTTATTATAATGATGAAAAGATAATAAGTGATGATATTGATTTAACTAATGAAAAATTAACATTATTAAAAGCTGTACAAATTGTTTTGAAAAATAGTTTAGAATTAATAGGAGTATCAGTAAAGGAGAAAATGTAATGAAAAAATTAATTAGTAATTATTTATGGTTATTATGTTTTATTGGGGCTGCTTTTGTTATTACAATGTCTATTTTTATTAAAGTTTTGCCAGAAACAATATATTATATTGTTGGTATTTTAACTTGTTTATTAGGAGTTTTTAGAGTTGTACCTTTAATTAAAACAACATTTGATAAAGGCATTAAATGGGTTTTCTTTGGAGAAACAATTATTGATTTAGTTGTTGGAATAATATTTATTGTTTTAGGAAC
>CANQJU010000133.1 GCA_947624315.1 uncultured Bacilli bacterium
TGTGGTCGTAAGAAACAAGTTTGATTCTTAACGCAGTTTTTGCCATAGTTTTTTTCCTCCTTTTGCTTCCATTTTAAATGTAGCTTTAACTCCATGCGAATTCCCTAACAAATCACGATACCATTGGCAACTCATCCGTGTGTGTCAGCAACCTCGCATATCCACGCTATTGGTTATACAGCACTATAACCTTTCATATTATATCAAATTTAATGGTAAATGTCAAACCTTTTTTGAAAATAGTTAATTAAATTTTTAATGATTTAATTTTTCAAATTTTTTTCAAAACAAAAAAGAAAAAAATGAATTGTTTCTTGACTAATATATAAGTGTAGGAAGCTTATGAACTAAAAAAATAGGGGTTTTCTCTTAAAATTTACAACAGGAGGTGATTCTATGGTTATAAACCAAAAAAATCTCTCCGAGTATTTTAGGAGAGATTTTAATAATAATGATTGAAGTTATTGTTTTAGCATTAAAGCTATTAATAGCTTTAATTAACATTATTGATGCTTTAATTAGAGTAATATCTAAGAAAAGCAAATAATAATTTATTAAAAAAGATCCCTCACAATTTTAGGAAGGGGGATCTCTTTTAAATTAAAAATTTTAAAGAGAAAACCTAATAAGTTTTCTACACCCATTTTACTTGATTTTTATCTTTTTGTCAATGTTAATTGACTATTTTTTGTACAAAGTCCTAATAATTGATATTATATTTTAAAAAGGTAGCTTTATGCTACCCAATCAAAAATTGATATTATAAATAATAGTTTAATTATTCAACAATTTTAGCATTATGATATACATCTTGAACATCATCGTTTTCATCCATTGTATCCAAGAATTTTCTAAACTTGCGAATGTCTTCAGGATCAGTTAATTCAACTTCTTCATTAGCTAACCATGTAGTTTCATCTTCATCAAATTCCATTTCGCCAAACGCTTCAATTAAGGCAGCTCTAATCTTTGAATATTCACTTTGAGGAGCATAAACAGTAACATATTCCTCATCTTGTTCAACATCAGTAACATCACAATCAGCCATAATTAAGGCATCTAAAACTTCTTCATCAGTATGGCCTTTGAATGTAAATAAGGCTACATTGTCAAACATGTGCGCAACGCATCCACTTACGCCCATTTTAAATCCGCAGTGTGAAAATCCAACTTTAACAGATGTATATGTTCTATTAACATTATCTGTTAAGCAATCAACTATGACCATTGTATTTCCTGGTCCAAAGCCCTCATAACGAACAAAGTTATAAGCTTCAGTTGTTCCGCCTTTAGCTTTTTCTATTGCTCTTTTAATAACGTCAGCAGGTATATGTTCTCGTTTTGCTTTTTCAATTTCCTTTTTTAAAGCTTGATTCAAATCAGGATCAGGGACACCACTCTTTGCTGCTACATAAATAGCACGACCATATTTGGCATTTTGTTTACTTTTAATAGCCGCAGTTTTTGCCATAGAAGCGGCTCTAACTTCATGTGCTCTTCCCATAATTTTTCTCCTTTTTTTATTATTCTTTTATAATTATACCACCATTAATGAAAAATACCAAATATTTTTTATTATTTTGTTTTAAAAAATAAAAAGAGCCTCATAAAGAAGCTCTATTTATAGCAGTCTAGAACCAAAATGCAGCACCACAAATAACAAGCAAAATAAATAATACTAATATGAAAGCATATCTGCTGCTTCCACCGTAGTTATTGTTGTTGCAACAAGGATTGCAAGTATTTCCACAGTTTCCCACACTCTACACCACCTTTCACCTTTATCTTATGATTTTTTACAAAATGTGATAATGACTTTTATAGTTTTTTTATTTATAAAAGCATTTTGCTATTTTTTTTCATAATATAAACTGAAAGGAGAAAATGATGAACAAAAACCTTAATGATTTTTTAAACTTTGATTTTCCCTCCTTTTCTAAATTTTTATCCAATATTTCTCCGATGGAATTTGGAACAATAGGTTGTTTAGTGGGGTTATTAATAAGCTATCCCTTAAATAGCAACGAGCAGAACTCCATAGGAAACTTTTTTGAACTTGTTGGACAAGTAATATTAACCATTCAAGCTCAACAGTCTATTAACTCTAATCCCAATTTAAGTGCTGATTTTAATGATTTCAAAAAGCAAACTGAAGAAAAAATAAACTTATTAATAAAAGAATTAAAAAAGAGGAATAATTTATAAACTTGTCCATATAATTAAGTGTAAAAGGAGATATGATATTATGAATATTAAAAGCCAAGCGACAATTTATTATGCCTATGATTTAGATGGAATCAATTATAAAAGCACCTCAACATCTAATACTCTTTTAACCCCTTTAAAGGTTTCTTCTCTTTATGCTAAAAAGATCGCCAATGCATCTTACTTTAAACCAGGCGATATAATCACATATACTATTGTTGTGAATAATGGAAGCAGCTTTAAGGCTACAAATGTTAAAATTAAGGACAAGCTTGATAATCAAAACTTTTTAAAGGGTTCTTTCAAATATTATTATTTAAAAGATGATGGTGAAGATATCTGCTTAACAATAGATAATCAAAAGTTAGAATTTATCGTTAGTGAGATTTTGCCTTTTTCAACATTAATAATAATGTATAAAGCTAAAGTAAATGATAACTTAGAAATAGATAAAGATTTAGACAATCAATCAATTATATCTAGTGATGAAATAAAAGATTTCAAAACAAATGATTTATCATTAAAACAAAAATATGCCAAAGTAATATGTGAAAAAAGTATTTTAAATGATTATGCTTATTTAAATACAAATATTACATATAAAATATCAGTCAAAAACATCGGCAACTGTGAGGCTTGTGATTTGGAAATTGTTGATGAACTACCAGAAACATTTAAACTTTCGCCATCAGCTCCTATTGTTATTAATGATCAAGAAATAACTAATTATAGTTATGATAGTGATAAATGCATCTTAAGAATTCCTCTAGATTATTTAGAAGCTTTATCACAAATAGATATTTATATAAATGGAAGTATAGTTAAATGAGAAGCTAATAAGCTTCTTTTTTTTAAGCAAATTTTTCCTCATTTAATACTTTTATATCAGAAGATTATTTTTTATAATTATCGATTTTAAAAACTCGTTTTATCTAGTA
>CANQJU010000134.1 GCA_947624315.1 uncultured Bacilli bacterium
TGGCTCTGATAATATGTACCGTATTTTTTAAAAGAGCGATGCTGTCCCCGCCAAGCCGCTTGGCTGCCACAAAAACAGTTACAAAATCCGTCACATCCTCCTGGTGCACCCGCTCGGAAAAAGCATTGAGCGCCTGAACTGCGGTTACATTCATCTGCAGTTCATAAATAATCCTTTCAAATTATAACTCAAACAGCCATTATTATATCACACCTTTTGCTATTTTTCTATATATTTGTGTTGTAAAATATTTCTTTTTACATTTATTTTTTGCCCATACATATTTAGCATTTCCTAATAAACTAGTATTGTATAAAGTATTGGAGGGAAATATGGAAGTACTTAGTTTTAAAAATGTTTCTAAAAACTATTGTAACAAAGGTGAACCATTGAAAGTTTTAAAAAATATTGAATTTAGTTTATTAGAAGGAGAAATAATAGCTATTACTGGTCCATCTGGAAGTGGAAAGACAACAATTCTTAATTTGATTTCGGGACTATTGCAACCAACAATTGGAGAAATTGAAAACATGTTTCAAAAAGATCATCTTTTTGAATGGCGCACAGTCTATGACAATATTCTATTAGGCTTAGAAATAAAGAAAATGCTAACTAAAGAAAATTTAGAAAAAGTTGATCGCATGTTAGATGTTTATGGATTAAAAGACTTCAAAGATAATTATCCTCATGAATTATCTGGAGGTATGCGTCAAAGAGTAGCCTTAATTAGGACCTTAGCAGTTAATCCAACAATTCTTCTTCTCGATGAGCCTTTTGCAGCCTTAGATTATCAAACCAAATTAAAAGTTTGTGATGATATGTATAAAATTATCAAAAGCGAAAAAAAAGCCACAATTATTGTCACTCATGACATAACTGAAGCTATTTCTATTGCTGATAAAGTTATTGTTTTATCTCCTCGTCCAGCAGAAATCAAAAAAATTTATCAAATCAATTTGACTATTGATGGTGAACGAACTCCTTTCAAATCCCGTTCAGCAAACGAATTCAAAGATTATTTTAATGAAATATGGCAGGAGTTGAATAATAATGTCTAATTGCCGTGATGAAGAAAAAATATATCGACATAAAAAAATAAAACTAGTTATAAGCCAAATAGCTTTAATTATCATCTTTTTATCTTTATGGGAAATATTAGCATATTTTAAAATAATCGATGATTTTTTATTTAGTCGTCCATCAAAAATTTTTATGCTATTAGTTCAATATATAAAATCTAATGAAATATTTAAACATGTTGCTATTTCCGTTTATGAAACTCTTTTAGGAATTATAATAGGTACAACTTTAGGTATTTTCATTGCTATTATTTTATGGAGCAATGATAAGTTGTCAAAATTATTAGAACCTTTTTTAGTCATGCTTAATGCTTTACCTAAAACTGCTTTAGCTCCTATTATGATTATTTGGGCAGGAACAGGAATTAGTGGAATAGTTGTTGTGGCAATTTCTATTTTAATAGTTATAACAATAATATCTGCATATAATTATTTCATTAGTGTTGATGAAGAAAAAATAAAGATGTTAAAGAGTTTTAAAGCGACTAAATTTCAAATATTTACCAAATTGATATTACCAAGTAACTTAATTAATATCATAAATATTATTAAAATAAATATAGGTATGAGTTGGGTAGGGGTAATTGTTGGAGAATTTTTGGTTTCGCGAGCTGGTATTGGATATTTAATCATGTACGGAGGTCAAGTATTCAAACTTGATTTAGTAATGATGGGAGTAATTGTTTTAGCTATTTGTGCTTATATAATGTGGAAAGGTATAGATTTATTAGAAAAATACTTTATAAAGAAAAGGGGAAAGAAAAATTGAAAAAATTACAAATTTTATTATTTTTAATGGTTTTAAGTATTGCTTCTTTTGTATTAGTTGGATGTAAAAAGGATGAAAACAAAATCACAATTGCGGAAGTTGCTCATTCTGTTTTCTATGCACCACAATATGTTGCATTAGAAAAAGGTTTTTTTAAAGATGAAGGTTTAACAGTTGACATAGTAAATGCTAATGGTGCTGATAAAGTTATGGCGGCTCTTTTAAGTAAAGATGCGCAAATTGGTTTAATGGGACCAGAGGCTTCTATTTATGTTTATAATAATGGGCAAGAAAACTATGCTATAAACTTTGCTCAACTAACAAAAAGAGATGGAAGTTTTCTTGTGGCTAGAGAACCTATTAAAGATTTCACTTGGGAAATGTTAAAAAACAAAGAAATACTAGGTGGTCGTAAGGGAGGCGTCCCAGTAATGGTTTTAGAATATACTTTACGTCATAATGGGTTAGATGTTGGTGAAGATGATCCAAATAGTGAAGTAAATGTTAGAACCGATGTTGCTTTTGCTGCCATGGGTGGAGCTTTTACTTCTGGTGAAGCTGATTTTGTTACATTGTTTGAACCAACTGCTACTGCTTTAGAAAAAGAAGGAAAAGGATATGTTGTAGCAAGTATTGGAGAAAGCAGTGGAGAAATTCCATACACAGCCTATAGTGCCCTAAAAGATTACATCAATGGCCATGAAAATATTATCCAAGGATTTACTAATGCTATTTATAAAGCACAAGTTTGGGTCAAAGAACATACAGCTAGAGAAATTGCTGAAGTAATTCATCCTTATTTTACTGACTTAAGCTTAGATGATTTAACGGTTGTAATGCAAAGACATATTGATATTGATGCATGGTGCGATCATCCTCTATTTAAAAAGGAAGGCTTAGACAAATTAATGGATGTAATGATTGAAGCAAAAGAGTTAGAAAAGAAAATTGATTACAATACTGTTGTCACAACAAAATTTGCTGATAACGCTAAAAAATAAAGGGCCAAACCTATTATATAGGTTTTAAGCCCTTTTTCTTTTAATCAAATAAATAATTTAGAAACTAAATTTAATAATTGACTTGTTAAATGTCTTATATCATCAACATCAATGACTTTATCATAAACTTGTCTTAAATCCTCATAGCATTCAGTATCACCTATTTTTTCTTCCAAAGTACTAAATCCAAGCTCTGTTTCTTGTATTTTGGTTCGTCTTTTTCTACTAAATCTATAATCTAATCCTTTAATGCTAAGTTTTACATGACAAT
>CANQJU010000135.1 GCA_947624315.1 uncultured Bacilli bacterium
GAACTTTCTCCAGTAATTAAAGCCTCATTAATTGTTGTTTCCCCTTTAATAATCTTTCCATCAACAGCAATTGATTCGCCACTTTTACAAACAACTATATCACCTTTTTGAATCTCATCAATAGTAACTTTACATAATTTGTTATTTTTTATAATAGTTGCATATGATGGAGTCAAACGCATTAAATCTTGAATAGCTTCAGTAGTTTTTGATTTAGATAATCCATCAATATAACGACCTATTTTAATAAAGAAAATAATAATTGTGCATGATTCAAAATATATTTGATGTGCATAGTGATCTTTTCCTAAAAAAATCATAACTGTTGAAAAGATACTATAAAGCAAAGAACTTATAACTCCAATGGAAACTAAAGTATCCATATTGGGCATTAAATGTATGGCATTTTTAAAACCACTTAATAATATATCTTTTCCTAAAAACAAAGCAGGAATAGTTAGAATTGCTAAAGTCAAAGCAAAGTTTTGAGGATTTTTATTAATATCTATAAAACTAGGAATATATAGATGAATCATATGTCCCATAGATATATACATTATAATAATTGACAAAACTGCTAAGATGATTAATTCTATTTTTTTTCTTTTTTCCTTCCTTGCATCTTTTTTATAATCATCTATACCTAGACTTTCAAAACCAGCCATAGCTACAAATTTATTTAAATCATCAATTGTTAAACGTGTTTCATCATATTCAATAGTGGCATTATTCATTACTAAATTGACACTTGCACCGATTACTCCATCTTGGCGATTTAAACATTTTTCCAAGCCATTAGAACAAGCACTACAACTCATTCCTCCAATTTTTAAAGTGACTTTTTTCATTGTTTCACCACCTATATTATTATTTTATTTATTTTATCCATTTTTGTCAATCAAAATGCATATTGGTGTAATATTATCTTTTACAAAAAAAATTACTATTATTTAAATAGTAATTTTTCATTTAATATTAATTCCAATCTTTACATACATCAACCCATTCACAATAATTTGAATATTTTTCAAGTTCTTCTATTGTTAATTCTATGGCACTATTACTGCTTCCACATGCTGGAAAAACAGTTTGGAATCTTTGCAATGATTTATCAAGATAAACCTTTACCCCATTATTTATGGCAAAAGGACATACTCCACCAACTTGATGTCCGATTAGAGTTTCTGCTTCTATAGGAGTCATCATTTTGGCTTTCACTTTAAAATATGCTTTATATTTACTATTATCTATTCTAGCATCACCAGCCGCTACAATTAAAATGGCTTCTTCACCAACTAAAAAACTCAAACTTTTAGCGATTCTACAAGGTTCACAGTTTAAGGCCTGTGCAGCTAATTCTACTGTAGCACTAGAAACTGTAAACTCCATTATGCGATTTTCCATATTATAGCTTTTAAAATATTCTTTAACCTTTTCAATTGACATATTATTCACCTATTATTTTAACTATTTTCTTTCTTGCTCTTTTGGCTTCTGGAATTGGATAAAGAGGAAAAACATGATTCATTCCCTTAGCTATATTAATAGAACATCCTTCATTTTCTTTAATTTTCTTAAAAAATTTGACTATATCAGGATACAATATTTCATTTGTCCCAACAAATATATTTATATTTTTTAGTTCAGATAATCTCTTGAAATATGTTGGACTAACCATGTAGTTTTCAAAGTTATTATCATCGACCCATTTTTGTCCCCATATTTGTGTTGTCTTTTGAACGAGCATAGCATCACGCTTTGCATATTCTCTCATTATAGGGTTATCAGTCTTAATATCTACCCAAGGAGATAAAGCAATAACTTTATTAACTTTCTTTAAATTTTTTTCCAAACAATATTCATAAAAACCAATAGCAAATCCTCCACCAGCAGAATCTCCCATAAATATTATTTCATCATTTGGATTATTTTTACAATAATCAATATATATTTTTTCAATTCTATCATATAGCTCTTGATAATGGTGATGAGGAGCTAAAGGATATACTGGAAAAATAACCAATGAATCAGTTTCTTGAGCGACTTTATCAACAAACTTCCAATGATATTTTAAAGGACGATGTACATATCCTCCTCCATGAATATAAAAGATTACTTTGTTAGTTTTTCTTTCTTTATTTAAATAGTATACATCCATTTTATCAACATCTTCTTTTATAATAGATGATTGAAACTTTATGTTTTGAGGTATTTCATACTCTTCTTCATCTTTTAATAAAATTTCATCGAATTCCTTTAAGACTTCTTCTTCACTTTTGCTATATTTCTTTTTTGATGTTTTTCTTAAAATACATGAAACCAATAATGCTTGAATAGATCTCATTAATTTCCTCCAAATATTAAATTTTACTTAAAAATTATATCACAATTATAAAAAATATTAAATATTTTATTTATTAAAAAAGAGACGCATCAAGCATCTCTTATTTATTTAATTCTTCACATAATTTTTCAGGTATTCTCCTAGGACCACGAATAGAATTTACTCCAAATTGTTTAAGATAGGTTAGAGTAAATTTATTATGATCGTATTCCTTAACTAATTTTAATCTCATTGCTTTATTAATCGATAAATTATTATCACTATAACTAAAAGGAATATTATTTTCAACAACACAGCATTTATAAAAGATTGCTGAAAAGGGACTACCAATATATAAATAAGCATAATCACCAACATTAATACTGCTTGATTGTTTCCACATTATTGTATCCGTATTTTGAAAACAATTTAACATATCATAATATTGAGGGTTTGCGGGGATAAGCCATTCATTGAGCATTTCTGTATATTTATGACTTTTAATAATATAAGTCATTATTTCACTATCAGATAAGGTTTCATCCAATATAATAGTAATCCATGTTCTTTTATTCATATGATAAGCTTTATAAAAACCTTTATGATTAAGCAATTCCTTTATTTCTTCTTCATCTAGTTTTACATTTAAAACATCAACAAATTCCTCACCATTATCTATTTTATTTTTAGGAATATTCATAATTAATCCATACCATTTTTTATTCTGAGAATTGCGAAAAGCTCCACTTCCAATT
>CANQJU010000136.1 GCA_947624315.1 uncultured Bacilli bacterium
TTAATGCCACCTAAAGATTGTTTAACAAAGTTTTTATTAAGACTTGTAGCAATAGAGCGAGCTAGAGAAGTTTTACCAACTCCTGGAGGACCAACTAAACAAAGAATAGCTTGAGGATTCTTATTAGTCATAATTCTTACAGCTAGATATTCAAGGATTCTTTCCTTAACAATCTCTAAACCATAATGGTCTTTATCAAGTTGTTCTTTGGCCTTTTTAATATTACGGCTTTCCTTAGACTCATTACTCCATGGAAGACTAATAACGAAATCAAGATATGTACGAATAATTGAACCTTCAGCACTGGCACTATTCATTGATTGATATCTATCAAGCTCATTCAAAGCTTTCTCTTCCATTGATTTTGGCATTTTGGCATCCAAAATCTTTTTCTTTAAATCTTCTATTTCTGTTTCTCTTTTAACTTTATCACCAAGTTCATCTTGAATTACGCGCATTTTTTCACGTAAATAATATTCTCTTTGGCTTTCGTTAATATTTTTTCTTACTTCACTATCAATTTCATTTTCTAATTTAAGAATATATTTTTCTTTACGAATATCTTCAAGCATAAAATTTAAACGTTCACTTACACTTGGAGTACGTAAATATCTCAATTTAGAATTAACATCAATATTTAAGTTGAATGCTAAAAGGTCGGCTAGTTTATCAGCTGTTACACCTCGAGAAACCATTTGCGCTAAATCCTTATTGCCATCAAATATTCTTGCGCCATCATCTTCGATTTCTTTAATCAACAATCTAACATGAGCAAGCTCATCTTCGATTTCATCATTGATAATTGGTCGGCTTAAAACATTGACAAGCCAAAATGGTTCAACTTGGACAAACTCAATAGCTTCACATCTAACAATACCTAAAACACGAACTTTATGAACATTCATTGTTTCACTATCGCTTAAGATTTTAGCAACTAATCCTTCCTTATAAACATCATCTTTTGTTGGAAAATCAATACTAGGATTTTTTTGAACAAAAAGAGCAATATATTTGTTACCAGCAACAGCTTGCTTTAATGCTGCAATACTGCTATTTCTAACAACATCCAAACGAATCTCATTGTTAGGAAGTGGTACTAATCCTCTTACAGCAATACCAGGAATTACACTATTTTCAACACTTGTATTTGAGAACATTGTTCTCACCTCTTTTCTTTTTAAAGCTTAATATTACTAATATAATCATTATCACGACAATATTCTAAAATTTTAGCTCTTTTAGTTTCTTCGATAATGAATTGACGAGACATAATATTAGATTTACGACCATCAGCTAAGAAAAGCATTTTGGACATATCATTTATTTTCTTTTGGGTTTCATTGCTCAAATCTCCATCATCAGTTTTAAGTTCAACAACTCTAACTAAATATTCAAAAAGGACAATTCTTTTGATTTCTTTAAGAATATCTTTATCATTAATATCATGTTCATGAAGTTTTTTCGCAAAGAAACGAATAACTTCATCACTTATTTCAATTTGATTGGAAGCAATAATACCTTCAAGAATAAATATCATGGCTACATCAACGTTCTTTTGGAACTCTAAAACACTTTCGATTTTTTTAAATAAAGAATCATAACTTTTAATAGATCCAAATTTTAGTTTAGCAACATTTTCATTGTTTTCTTCTATTGGAACGCGATCTTTAATAGATGTGATTTTTAAAATCGTATAAACATCATCAACATCAATATATACTTCACTTCCAACCTTTTTTCCTTCTATCAAATCTAAATCTAAATCATCATCATTCATACAATCAAACTTTTGATCTTTGATTTCATTGATGACAACATTATCTTTTTCAAATCGCAAATCATATGTGATAATGGAATCAAGACTAACTTGATTAGCATCTTCATATTTAAATAAATTATTAGCTAAAAACAATTTATCAATAAAGCTCTTCACATTATCCTTTTCAATCTTTGATTCGTAAAAGATATCAGGAATAAATGTTGGGAGAGAAAAATTGAGATTATCGGGAAGAATACACATCTCAACAATTCCCATCATTGGTCGACCAATCTCAAAATTCATTAAGTATCTTGTTGATTTGGTTCCAATTACTTCTATTTCATACTCATCTATTTTATTTTCAATTATATCATCTTCAATTAATGATTTAACCTTTTCAACAGCATTATCAAAATTTTTATTACTATTTTTACTGTCTTTTTGATTAGATTGTGCTTTAATAGCATCTTCTAACATTTCTTTCATTTCCTTAGAAGAAATGCTGAAATACAATTGGCACATTTGCTCATTAACAAATTCTAGTCGAAAATCCATATATTCTATGCCCTCTTTTGTTTTTTAACAAAAATAGGTTCTTTTCCTGATAATACTACATCCTTAGTAATAATACATTTTGACAAATTCTTTTCCTCAGGAAGCTTAAACATTATCTCTAACATAATGTTTTCAATAATTGTTCGTAAACCTCTAGCACCTGTAGCTTGTTTATGAGCAACTTCGGCTATTTCCCTAACAGCCTCATCATCAAACTCTAAAGTAACTCCATCCATTTTAAACATCTTTTGATATTGTTTTAAAATAGCATTTTTAGGCTCTTTAAGAATTTTGATTAAATCATCAACTTCTAACATATCTAAACTAGCAATGACAGGCAAACGTCCTACCAATTCAGGAATAATACCATATTTTTTAATATCTTCATGAGTAACTAAATGATATGCTTCTTTTTCAGATTTGTTAGTGTTGTTATTGGTATTAAAGCCTATTGATTTACCACCAATACGGGAATTAACAACATCACTAATACCTTCAAAACTTCCTCCACAAATAAATAAAACATTTGTGGTATCAAAAGCAATAAACTCTTGATGAGGATGTTTTCTTCCTCCACCTGGTGGAACAT
>CANQJU010000137.1 GCA_947624315.1 uncultured Bacilli bacterium
GTAACATTATCACTAAAATACAATCCTTCATAATCATAAAGTCTTCTTACTTCCGAACCTAATATATCAACTGTTCTAATTTCATTTTCAAAAGGCATTATTTGGAAAATATCTCCATATGTGATCATTTGGTTATTGTTAATTGGGAATCCCGCAGCTCTAATTCCACCTTTATTAACTATACCAATTTGACAATTTCCTTTTTCTTTAACAACATTACTTGCCCATTGTCCTCCGATTTCTCTAGTAACATATTCACCAGATAAACCAAGTTGTTCATTAGAAGCTGTTATTTCGTCTTGATATTTATTAATTGCATCAACTATATCTTGATTTTCTTCAACATTTTTTAAAGTAATATTTTCACTATCAGCTAAAATTACTTGTTTAGTATTATCATATATTCTTAAAGTTATTTTACCAATATAACTACCAGATGACCCTGATTGAACATATGGTAGAGGAGCAAAACGATCACCGAAAGAATATTCACCATAATATGCTTGATGAGTATGACCATTGATTATAGCATCAATATAATATTCATCTGTTAATTGTGATAATTGAACAGCAATATCAGAAGTATCACAGTGGCAACTTATAATTACTAAATCACAATTTTCTTCTGTTCTTAAAATTTTTGTATATTTTTTAATAGCATCTAGTTCATTAGTGAATTCATAATTTTCAACATAACTTGTTAAAATATCACTTGTTTGGTCATGACCAATTACTCCAACAATTCCAATTTTATATTTTCCTTTAACAATTGTTGTATAAGGTTTAGCCCAAGATACTAATTCATTAGTGCTTTTATCCATTATATTAGAAACTAGTAATGGGAAGTTAGCTTCACCATTTTCTAAGTTTCCATCTTGATATTTTAAAATAGTTTCAATTCCCCAGTCAAATTCATGGTTTCCAATTGTCATGGCATCAAATCCAATGATATTCATGGCATCTAAAACAGCGCGACCACGAGTCATTGAAGATACAGCTGTTCCTTGGAACATATCTCCAGCAGAAATAATTACTGTTGAATCAGGGTTATTCTTTTTTTCATTAATTAAATATTCGCCAATTTTAAAAATTCCTTTACCACTGCCTTCTTCAAAAATAGCTCCATGAAAATCATTAATTGAATAAATATTTAGATCCGTATATGTATATTCTGTTTCGCCTTGAGTATTATTGTTGCATCCAATAAATACAATTGATATAAAAATAAGCAATAAGCTTAAAAATATTTTTTTACTAGTTCTCATTTTTTAATTTTCCTACTATCAAATTTTTTTCTCTCATTAGTATCAAGAATTTTTTTACGTAAACGGATACTACGAGGAGTGACTTCAACTAATTCGTCATCATTAATATATTCCATACATGCTTCAAGTCCCATTGGTCTAGGTCTTTTTAAAACAACAGTTGTATCTTTTGTTGAAGAACGTTGATTGGTCATCTGTTTCATCTTGGCTACATTAACAGCTAAATCCTCTTCTTTATTACATTCACCGACAATTTCACCTTCATAAACATCTTGGTTTGGTTCAACAAACAAAACACCACGATCTTCAATTTGACCAATACCATAGGCTGATGTTTTTCCAGTATCGGAAGCTACTAAAACTCCCAATTTACGATTACCAACTAAAACATTTTCCATTGGACGATAATCTAAGAAATAATGGCTCATTGTTCCATATCCTTTAGTTGCTGTCATAAAATCTGTTGATAAACCGATTAATCCTCTTGAAGGAATAGTATAAATTAATCTCGTTTGGGAAGCACTAGTACTATTATCCATGCTCTCAAGAATTCCTCCTCGACGACCTATTAAATCATATGTTGGACCAACATATTCATTTGGCAAATCAATTTGAACATATTCAAATGGTTCACATTTAACACCATTAATTTCCTTAATAATAGGTTTAGGTTTGGCAACTTGAAATTCATATCCTTCTCGACGCATATTTTCTATCAATATTCCTAAATGTAATTCTCCACGACCAGCAACAATCCATTCATCATTTTTAGTCGATTTATTAACTCTTAAGCTTACATCTCTTTGAGTCTCTCTAAATAAACGCTCTTCTAGTTTTGTTGAAGTGACAAACTTTCCTTCTTTACCAGAAAATGGAGAATCATTAGTACTAAAATACATTTCAACAGTAGGTTCACTGACATGAATTGGTGGTAAAGCTTCTTCAAATCCAACGTTGCATAGTGTTTCACCAACATTAATATCAGCAAGTCCAGCTACAGCCACAATATCTCCAGCAATAGCTTCACTAACTTCATTCTTTTGTAAACCTAAAAAGCTATAAAGTTTTTGAATTCTAAATTGTTTAATTGTGCCATCAAGTCTCATACAACTAACAATTTCATTTTGGTGAATTGTTCCTCTAGTTACTCTTCCAATAGCCATACGACCAACATAATCATTGTAATCTAACAAAGCTCCTTGGAATTGTAAATGTCCATCCTTTTCAACAACAGGAGCAGGAATTTCAGAAACAATCAAATCTAAAATATAGTCCATAGTTGGCTCTTGAGTAGCAATATCACTACTCAAACTACTTGTTCCATGAGTAGCACTAGCATAAGCAACTTTAAAGTCTAATTGATCATCATTAGCTCCCAACTCAATAAATAAATCTAAAACCTCATCAACTACCTCATTAGGTCGAGCTGATTCTTTATCAACTTTATTGATAACAACAATTGGTTTTAAATTGTTCTCTAAAGCTTGTTTTAAAACAAATCTTGTTTGCGGCATTGCTCCTTCATAAGCATCGACTACTAAAACAACACCGTCAACCATTTTCATTATTCTCTCAACTTCTCCAGAGAAATCAG
>CANQJU010000138.1 GCA_947624315.1 uncultured Bacilli bacterium
GATGTTGCTCTCGAATTGTTTGTATATTTGCCTATTGATTCCAATCAAGATCCTGATTGGAAATATATGGAAGAATATATTTCAAAAATCGAAGAAAAGTCTCAATGCAGAATAAATAATTTCAAAAGCATAAAAGGAAATAATACTCCAATTGATATTACCAATTGGAAACGTTTTAATTTATATGATAATAACTTATTTGTTATTGATAGTGGAAATAAGTTTGATAAATCTAAAATGACTGCAATTAATCCATCACTAAATTTTGTGGGAAGAAGCAGTATAAATAATGGAGTAACATGCGTTGTTGATAATGTCGACAATGCTATTCCTTATAAAAATGGTACTTTAACAATTGCACTTGGTGGTGAACATTTGGGATCGTGTTTCATTCAAAAAGAAGATTATTATACCAGCCAAAATGTTAATGTATTAATTCCTAAATGGGATATGCCTCATAACGTCAAATTGTTTATTTCATTGATGATATACAAGGAAAGCAGAACATATTATAAGGCCTTTGAGGATGAGTTAAATAGACACATACTAACTGATTTCTCTATTTTATTACCTGTTGATAATAAACAATTACCTGATTGGAGTTATATGGAAAACTATATAAATATGATTATAGACAAATCACAAAATAAAATAGATTTATTTAAAAAAAGTTTAAGTGTTATTAAAAAGTGCACTAGTCAATAGAAAGTAGGCAGTATTAATTTTTTAGGTGGCCTCATTTTCCATTAAAGGGGTTGCATTTTAAAGCAAGTGGTCGTATTTTATCAAAATGGTACTCTTTTGCCAAAAGTGCTAAGAACTAGATTGATACAATATATCAGTCTATTTTTTATAGAGTTTGGCTCCCAACGTCCATATGTTTTTAAAGAAAAACAGGTCTTAGAAAGTGCAAAAATTACATTTTTCTAGGACCTTTTTTGATGCCTTAAATCGGGGTGATGGTGATTGGTGACGATAGGTGACGATAGAGTATTTTAATCACTATAAACTAGTATTTTGCGATGTGTTAAATTTTCATCATAAAAAAGAAGTGAGATTTTTTGGAAAAATTTTGTGATAATTATGAGATTATTATTACGAAATATTAGACAATTTACCTCAAAAATGTTATAATCAATTATATTTTAGATACATTAAAACAATGGAAATTATAATAAAATAATATTTGAATAATATAATATTTAATTATTTTAAAATAACTTTAATTTTTTTAATAATAAAATTTTAAAATATAAATAATTGATAATATAATGACAGGTTGATGAATATATGGAGGTTTACCAAATATGAACAAGAACAATATAAGATGTTTATATAATAATAGTTTTATAGATTTTTATGAAGAAGACGATAATATTATATTTGGTAAATTATGTGGTAATTATCATGGTGTTGATTTAACGACTACAAGAGAAGCTTGGAAAGAAGAAATATCTATAATTAAGAGAATAATTGAACCATATAAAAGTGAAGATGGACAAGTTATATTTGAATATGATATTCCCAGACTTGGAAAAAGAATAGATGTAGTAGTGCTTTTTAGAGGTATTATATTTTGTTTAGAATTTAAAGTTGGTGAAAATAGAATACTTGAAGAGAACATTGATCAAGTTTTTGATTATGCCCTTGATTTAAAGAATTTTCATAAATATAGTCAAGATAAAATTATTGTTCCAATTCTTATAGCAACTAAATATTGTTCATCAACAACTAACATACAAACATCAATTTATGATGATAAAGTAGTAAATCCATTAGTTACTGGTGCAAATGGATTATCAAATGTTTTTGAATTAACATTAAATAAATATAAAGATGAAAAACCTATTGATAAAAATTGGATTATAAGCCCTTATGCTCCTACCCCAACAATTATTGAAGCTGCAAGATCTTTATATGAAAATCATTCAGTTGAAAACATAACAAGACATGAAGCAGATAAAGTATCTACTGATAGAACAATTGCTTATATTTTAAATGTTATTGAAGATAGTAAAAAAAATAATAAAAAGAGTATTTGCTTTGTTACTGGTGTCCCTGGCGCAGGAAAAACACTTGTTGGTTTGGATGTAGCCATTAAACAAACATATCAAAATGGTGATGAACCAGTTGAAGATGAAGGAGCTGTATATTTATCTGGTAATGGTCCATTAGTTGCTGTTTTAACAGAAGCACTAGCAAAAGATAATGTTAAAAAGTGTAAAGAAAAAGGAATAAATAAAAAGATAACTGATGCTAGACGTGAGGTAAGTAAATCTATTCAAATTATTCACAGATATCGTGATAACATGCTAATGAAAATCAAAAATCCTGTTGTTGATGGTAAATTAGAAATAGATCCTGTAAAAGCTGTTAAGCAAAAAAACGCTGGGTTTGGTGAAGTTGAACATGTGGCAATATTTGATGAAGCACAAAGATCATGGACTCATAAAAGACTAGCAGATTATTTAAAAAGAGGTGGAACTTATGGCAATAAGTTAAAAGTTCCTAACTTTCCGATGTCTGAAGCAGCCTTTTTAATATGGTCATTAGATCAAAGAGAAGACTGGGCTACAATTATATGCCTTGTTGGTGGAGGACAAGAAATAAATACAGGTGAAGCTGGAATTTCTGAGTGGATTAAAGCCTTAAATGATATGTTTAGAAATTGGAATATTCATATATCTAATAAATTGGCAGATGCCGAATATGCTGAAGGAAAAGTTAATGAATTATTAAAAGATAATGAAAATGTGGTTTATTCTGAAAATTTACATTTATCTGTATCTTTACGTTCTTTCAGAGCAGAAAAATTATCAGCATTTGTACATGCATTGCT
>CANQJU010000139.1 GCA_947624315.1 uncultured Bacilli bacterium
TTATGGGCGTATATCTAGTGATGGGACTTATTGGAATTCCTGTCTTTTCTTCAAGTGTTGCTGGTATTGCTTCTTTTACTACACCATCGTTTGGATTTATAATAGGTTTTATTATGATGGGAGTTTTTATTCCCTTATTTAAAAAACTACTAAGCAATAAAATTAAAAATAGATATTGTCTAAATTTTATTGTGAGTATTATTGGACTGTTTATCGACTATTTATGTGGTTTTATCTATGCCATATTTCTATATAAAGTTTTAATGGTCTTAGAAACGGATATGACTGTGTTTAAAATATTTGTGAATTTTGTTGCAATTTTTATACCATTTGATATAATTAAATGTGTGCTTGCATCAATTATTAGCAAAAGAATAGAAGATAGCACTATTAATTAGTGCTATTATTTTTTGAGGTGAAATATGAATTTGTTGTATTTTGATACTCTCCCTTCAACAAATCTTTATTTAAAAGAAAACTATCAAACATTAGAACATTTGACTGCTGTAGTTGCTAAACATCAAACAGCAGGAAGAGGACGTTTGGGGCGCGATTGGTGCGATAGTGATGATTTGCTTATGTCAATTTTACTTAAAAATGATTTAGATTCTAATTACCTTGATTCTTTAAGCCTAGTAATTTGTGCAACTATTTATAATGTATTAAGCAAGTACACTACTGGATTAGAAATTAAATGGCCTAATGATATTTTATATAAGGGAAAAAAGATTTGTGGGATATTATTAGAAAGCGTAATATCTAATCACGTTGAATGCTTGATTATTGGATTTGGAATAAATATTAATCATTATGATTTTCCTTATGAATTAAAAAATAAAGCTACATCGCTATCTATTATTAATGAAAAAACATATGATGTAAAAAAAATAGCACAAGAAGTCTTAATCGCTTTTACTAATGATTTTGAAAAATATTTACAAGGGAATAAAGAGTATTTAACAATTTGCAAAAACAATTCATGCTTAATTGGTAAAAAAATTAAATATCAAGAAAACGAAAAAGAACAAGAAGCTGAAGTAGTTGATATTCTTGATAATGGTTATATTTTATTAAAAATTAATAATGAATTAGTAGAAAAAAGATGTGGAGAAATTACTTTACACAATAATTTTTACTAAAAAAAACAAATGACTAAAAATAGTCATTTTTTTATTAGCACTCTACTTGACATATTGCTAATTAGTAGTATAATTGTGTTGTAAAAAGAAATTGGAGGTATTAAAAATGAGTGAAGTAAGAGAATTTAAAACTGAATCTAAAAGACTTTTAGAATTAATGATAAATTCTATTTATTCAAACAAAGAAATATTTTTGAGAGAACTTATTTCCAATGCATCTGATGCTATTGATAAACATCATTATCTATCATTAACTGATGATAAATTAGAAAGAGGTAGAGAATACGAAATCTTCCTTGCTATAAATAAAGATGAAAGAACATTAACTATAAAAGATAATGGAATCGGAATGACTAAAGATGAACTAATTAATAGTCTTGGTACTATTGCTAAGAGTGGTTCTTTAGAATTCATGGAAAAAATTAAAGACAAAAGCGAAAAGGAAAAATTGGAAATTATTGGTCAATTTGGTGTAGGTTTTTATTCAGCATATATGGTCGCTGAAAAAGTTGAAGTTGTTACTAAATCACCATATAGCGATAAAGCATATAAATTTACATCAAGTGGAACTGAAAGTTATGAAATTGATGAAACTGAAGCTGATTTCGAAGGCACAGAAATTAAATTGTACTTAAGAAAAGATGAAGAAAATGAATTTGATCGCTATTTAGATCAATATGAAATTCGTGATTTAGTTGAAAAATATTCTGATTATGTTCGTTATCCAATCAAAATGGAAATGGAATCTGAAGAGCCTAAAAAAGATGAAGATGGAAAACCTATTGAAGGTGAATATGAAAAAGTGTTCAAAGTTGAAACACTTAACTCTATGACTCCTATTTGGAAAAAGAAAAAGAATGAAGTTACTGATGAAGAATTAAATGAATTCTATAAACAAAAATATTATGATTATCAAGATCCATTAACAAATATTTTTGTAAATGTTGAAGGAGCATTAAATTAT
Source organism: uncultured Bacilli bacterium (assembly GCA_947624315.1). GTDB lineage: Bacteria > Bacillota_I > Bacilli_A > ML615J-28 > CAG-698 > Tener-01. Next base: position 2,104 of record CANQJU010000139.1, read on the forward strand.
ACAGCTTTAGTATTTATTCCTAAAAAAGCACCTTATGATTTATACTCTGATAAATATGAAAAGGGATTGCAATTATATTCTAAGGGTGTTTTCATTATGGAAAAATGCAAAGAATTGGTTCCTGATTATTTAAGATTTGTTAAGGGATTGGTTGATTCTAGTGATTTATCACTTAATATCAGCCGTGAACTTCTTCAACAATCCAAAGAATTAGAAAAAATTAGTAGCAATGTTGAAAAGAAAATTGTAGCTAAACTTGAATCATTATTAAAGAATGATCGTGAATTGTATAAGGAATTTTTTGAAACATATGGAATTAATTTAAAATATGGAATTTATGAAAAGTATGGTTTAAAGAAGGATCTATTAAAGGATTTAATTTTATACCATACAGTTTGTAAAGATGATTATATTACTTTAAACGAATATGTTGAAGGAATGAAAGAAGGACAAGAATATATTTATTACGCTTCAGGAAAGAACAAGGAGAATGTTTTGGCTCTTCCTCAAATGGACATGGTTAAAAAACAAGGTTACGATGTTCTAATTTTACCTGATGATGTTGATGAATTCATGATAACTATTTTACAAGATTATAATGGTAAGAAATTTAAATCAATTAATCAAGGTGATTTAGATTTAATAAGCGATGAAGAAAAAGAAAAGATTAAACAACAATCAGAAGATAAGAAAGGTCTTTTAGAAAAACTAAAGGAAATCTTAAAAGATGATGTTA
>CANQJU010000140.1 GCA_947624315.1 uncultured Bacilli bacterium
CAATACCTAAAACATGATAACAATCTTCGATTGTTGGGACTAAGATTCTTAGAGCCATTAAATCATAGATTTCATCAAACTCTAAATGTTTGTTTTGCATTTTTTTACAAACACTATAGATATTTTTAACACGCCCTTTTATGGAATAGTTAGGTATTTTATTTTCATCCATAACTTTTGTTAAAATATCTTTCATTACTTGAATATCTTCTTCACGAGCATCTTTTTGATTGGTAATTAAATCTTTAATGTGATTGTAATTATCGGGTTCAAGATATTTAAAAGATATATCCTCAAGCTCGGCTTTAATGCGATACATACCTAAACGATGAGCAAGGGGAGCATACAAATCTAGAGTTTCACGAGCAATTTTTTGTTGCTTATCGGGAGATTGATACTCTAAAGTACGCATATTATGAACTCTATCAAACAATTTAACTAAAATTACTCGAATATCTTTAGCCATTGCTAAAAGAATCTTTTGGTGGGTTTTAGCTAATACTTTTTCTTGAGTCATATATTTTAGCTTACTGATTTTAGTTACACCATCAACAATACTAACAACATCACTACCAAATTGTTCTTCTAATTCTTCTTTAGTAATATCAGTATCTTCTAAAACATCATGTAACAAACCAGCTGCAATCGTAAAAGGTCCAGCATGCACATCAGCCAACATATAAGCAACTTCTAGAGGATGTTGAATATAGGGATCTTTTGATTTACGAAATTGACCCTCATGTTGCTTAGCGGCTACCAAGTATGCTTTTTTTATTAAATTTATATTTTCTTCTTTCTTTAAATATTCACTCGCTTTCGCTAAGACATCATCAATTGTGACTTTATGATCCATATTTCCTCCTAACGAATATATTAATATTGAATTAATGTTTTCAATTTATAATCTTTTAAAAGTTCACGGCCTTTCAAATCAAGCAACTCAATTAAAAAGCCTAACCCTACAACTTCTCCACCTAATTTTTTAACTAACTCGATAGTAGCTTTTACAGTACCACCTGTAGCTAATAAATCATCAATTATTAAAACCTTTTGACCAGGTTTAATGGCATCCTTATGCATACATAAAGTATTTTGTCCATATTCTAATGAGTATGATACGCTAATAGTTTCTCTTGGTAATTTATTAGGTTTTCTAATAGGAACAAAACCAATTCCCAAATCATAAGCAATTGGGCAACCAAAAATAAAGCCTCTTGATTCAGGTCCAACAATTACATCAGCTTTTACTTCTTTTGCAAATTCTTTTAATTCATTACATGCTTCATGAAAAACTTTCCCATCAGCCATTAAAGGAGTAATGTCTCTAAATAAAATACCTTCAATAGGAAAATCTTTAACATCAGCAATATATTTTTTATAATCCATAAGACACCTCTTTCTCAATGTATAAATTATAGCACAAAAATATAAAAATGTTAAGTAAAATAAATAATCATATTTTTAAAAGGATAATTCATATTGTTTAATATGATGAAAAAGGGATTAAGATTTTTAAAAAACAATTTAGTTAAAAATACTATTATTTTAATAATATGTAGTTTATTGGTTAAAATGTTAGGTCTATTTAATCGTATTGTATTAACAAGACTTTTAGGGAATGAGGGAATATCATTATACACTATATGTTTACCATCGATAATGCTTTTCATGAGCATCAGTGGTTTATCATTGAATATTGCTTTATCCAAAGTGGTTTCAGAAAATTTAGTAACAAAAAAATATAAAAACAGAACAATATTAATTAAATCATTAATATTAGGATTAATTTCTTCACTTGTTGCGACTCTTATTCTTTTAGCAATAATTAATCCTTTATCTAATAAATGGTTAAATCAACCCAATAGTTATTATCCAATCTTATCAGTTATTTTGTTTTTACCAATTGTTGTGGCAAATAATATTATAAGAGGTTATTATAATGGCATAAATAAAGTAAATATAAGCGCTTATGCTAATGTTATTGAACAAATATCAAGAATCTTAGTATCAACAATTTTAATTTATTTATTTGCAAGTAAAGGAAAAGTATTAGTTGTAACTCTTGCCATAATATCTATGGGAGTAGGGGAAGTTATTTCTTTAATATATGGAATTATAAAGCTCAAAAAAAATACCATCCATATTGATGGTACAAATAATCCTTTAAAAGCAATATCATCTATTGCTTTTCCAACAACCTTTTCACGATTAATTGGTAATTTCACCTTTTTCTTAGAACCAATTATTTATACATTTGCTCTAAATAGAATAAATTATTCATCTGATGTAATAATGTATAAATATAGTGAAGTGAATGCTTATGCTGTTCCTTTAATTACAATGTTTGCTTTTGTATCAACTTCTATTGCGACTTCAATTGCTCCTAATATATCAATTAATTATGTCCAAAAAGATATTAATAAAGTAAATAATTTAATACAAAAGGCTTTAATATTTTCTTTAATTCCGGGAATTTTTATATCAATAATTTTGTTTCATTTTAGTAGTGATTATATGAATTTAATCTATGGAACAAATATAGGAAGCCAATATGTAAAATATTTTAGTTTTGCGTTTTTACTATTTTACATAGAACCACCTATTGTATCAATATTACAAGCCATTGGCAAAAGCAAAACAATTTCAATTGTTTCAATTATTTCAAATATTTTCAAATTAATGCTTATTTTCTTTTTAACATTTATACCTAAAATATCTTACAATAGTCTAATTATTGCCATGGTTATTAATAGTGTTTTTCTAACATTAGTTCAATTTTTTAT
>CANQJU010000141.1 GCA_947624315.1 uncultured Bacilli bacterium
TATACTAATAATGAATGGTGATTAAATGAAAAAATTAGGTATTATCTTTTTATTTTTTGTCTTTTTGTTTTTAGGATTGTTATTAGGGAAATCAACAGATAATATAAAAAATAATAATCTTAACGAAGAAATAAAAGATTTTGAGGGGGAAATAGTTCTTCCTGATAATGAATATGAGGGAATTAGTGCAAAAGAAGTTGAACCTAACATCTTTGGTAAAGTTGGAGAAAAGATTGAGGGAGGAATCGATAAAGCTTTTGATATTGCTAAAGATGTATTAAAAAAAATAATTGGTTAAGTTATATGCTCTTAAATATTAAGAGCATATTTTATTTTTGTATGGTTTTTCTTGAAAAACAAGAAATGATGTTATATAATTAGATATATCTTTATTTAGATTTTTATATCTAAAGGGGAGCATTTGCTGAGAGGTTATTTAGTTAACGACCCTGAACCTGATCTAGGTAATGCTAGCGTAGGTAAACCACACATATTGTTTATGTGTTCTTAGCAATGTTCTTTGGATTAAACCAAAGAATTTTTTTGTTATAAGGAGGTATAAAAAATGAAAAAAGCGATTTTTGGTTTTAGTGTTAGAGATATTACAGAGATTGCTATTTTTTGTGCATTAGCTGTTTTATTAGACACATTTTTAAAAATTCCTCTAGGAGAAACTGGAGGATCATTGAATTTTGCAATGTTACCGCTATATATTATAGCTTTAAGACATGGACCATTTAAAGGTTTCATTGCTGGTGGTATTGTTTTTGGTTTGATTACATGTTTAATTGATGGATATGGATTTGCTTCATTCCCACTTGAATATCTAGTAGCCTTTGGTTCTGTAGGTATTTTAGGTTTTTATGGTAGAGATATCAATAAATGGTTAAACGCAACTGAAAAAAAAGGTCTAAATATTACTTTAGTTTATTCTGTAATTGTGGCATGTGTAGCAATTGCGGCAGTTGTTAGATTCTTCTGTGGCTCAATTGATTCTGTTCTACTTTGGGAATATGAATGGAGTGCTGCTTATGCATATAATGCTGTTTATGTTTTCCCATCAGCAGCAGCTGTTTTAGTATTATTAGCTATTTTAACACCATTTGTTAAAAACGTTAATAAAATGTTCCCAACAACTTATTTAAAAGGTAGTGACAAATAAAAATAGAGGTTTGCTTAAAAATATTTTTAAGCAAATCTTTTTTTATGAATAATTTTTAAAACAAGCTTTAAAAATGCTTTTTTTGTCTTAAAATTTAAGTTATAATTGATTTTTTAAAATATAATAACTAATTAATCATTTAAACGTTTTAATTGTTTTAAACTTAAATTTATTTTTTGATAAAATTCTTATTTTTAATTAATAAAAAAGATAAAAATTTGTAAATTTATTTCTAAATTTTATCAAAAAGTTATTTTATTATAATTTAAATTAAGATTATTTTTTCTCAAAATAAAAATTTGAAAAAAACAAAAAAATGAAGAAAAATATTAAAAAGTGTGATAATATATATATGAGGAATAAAAAAGTGAAAGGATAATGTATGGAAATATATGATGTTGTAATTATTGGTGGAGGAGCAAGTGGGGTTAGTTGTGCCCTAAATGTAAAGAAAGATAATCCTCAACTTAAAGTTTTAATTCTTGAACAAAATGATAAAGTCTTAAAAAAGGTTTTAAAAACCGGAAATGGTAAATGCAATATTGCTAATGAAGATATTTCTGAAGAATATTATCATAATTATTCATTCTTTTCGCAATGGGTAAATGATTTTGATGTTAGAGAGTATTTTAAAAAATTGGGTCTATTAATTAAAAGCGATGAAGTCGGTCGCTTGTATCCTCATAGTGAAACGAGCAATAGTGTAGTAAATATCTTATTACATCAACTTGAAAAAGAAAATGTTGAAGTGAGAACTAATTTTTGTGTCAAAAAAATCACTAAAAATAGATATTTTGTAATTGAGGGAAAAGAAATAGTAAGAAGTAGATTTTTGGTTTTAGCAACTGGCTCAATTGCTCAAGAAAAAACCAATTCTTATGAGCTTGCTGAAGGTTTTCTTCATCATATTACCGAGTTAAAACCGGGATTAGTACCTTTAAAAGTCGAAGAAAATGTTAAATCACTTTCAGGAATAAGAGTAAAATGTATTGCGCAGTATAAAGACATTATGAAATCTGGGGAAATATTATTTAAAGATGAAGGCATCAGTGGTATTTTAGCTTTAGAATTATCGAGATATGTTAAAAAGGGAGATAATGTATATTTTGATTTAGCCACTGACTATAGCAAAGAAGAATTAACTGAGTTTTTAAAAACCAATGACTTAGAAGTAGCTGTAGAAGGAATTGTTCCTAAAATGTTAGGTAAGTATTTATTGAAAATTTCTAATGATCCGATAGAACTATGCAATAATCTTAAAAGATTCACTTTAAAAATCAAAGATAGTTATGATTATTCAATGGCTCAAATTGTTTGTGGAGGAGTGAAACTTGAAGAGATGAACAATGATTTTAGTTCTAAATTAGTCCCTCGATTATATATAATAGGGGAAGTGTTAGATGTTGATGGTGACTGCGGAGGTTACAATTTATATTTCGCTTGGTTAAGCGCTTATGTTTGTAGCCTAAGTATCAAAAATTATTTACTAATGTAGAAAAACATGGTATAATTATAATATATTAAGGAGTTTTATATGAATTTACCGAATAAATTGACAATAGGAAGAATGTGTGCAATTCCCATTCTTATTATTGTTACTT
>CANQJU010000142.1 GCA_947624315.1 uncultured Bacilli bacterium
TTTTTTAAATGAGCGATCATTAGTAATAGCTTCACGGACAAAACTATATTTATATATAGACATACCTCTAATAGTATCATGCTTACGAGCAAACATTACCTCATTATATCCTTCTAAATCATTTGTTCTCCAAGATGATCCTCCAGATTCATTTTTCATATATAATCCCATAGCCACATATAAATTGACCTTTTTATATCTAACCACTTCACTCCACCAATCAACTAAATCAGGAAAACCAGCAGATGAATGTTCAATTGCCCAATAAGTTTGAGGTAAAATATAATCAATCCATTCTTCGTTAATCCATTTTACAGTATCAGCGTATAAGTAACCACCATAGTGAATAAATGATGAAGTTGTACTTGAGCCATTTGTTATAGCATTACCATTTTCATCATATGTGACTTTACCATCACCGCTTCTCCATATTCCTGATGGAGATATTCCCAGTTGTACACCTTTACCAGTCTTTTGGTTATAAGCACGAATTTCTTTGCTTAGTCCTTCGATAAACAAATTGACTTGTTCTCTTCGCCAATCATCAGTGCTCATTCCTGTTGTATTATACATTGCTCTCGTTTTAGCATCATCAATACCAGCAGCATAGAAATAATCATCAAAATGAATGGCATCAACGTCATAGTTTTCAACAACTTCCATGCAAGTTTTTATCAAAAAGTCACGAACAACTGGTAAACCAGGATTTAATATAACACAATCTGATCCTTTTAAAAGGTTATCGGGATTGCTTGCGGGATTAATAGCTTTAAAATTTTTAGACAAAGCATTTAAGTCACTAACTCCAGCACCAGCAACACGATATGGATTTAGCCAAGCATGGAACTCTATTCCTCTTCTATGACATTCTTCAATAATCCAAGGCAAAGCATCCCAAGAAGGATTAGTATTATAATACACACTCCAATTATTATATTTAGATTCATAAAAAGCATCATTTCTAACTCTTACATGGAAAATCATAACATTAAGGTTGAAATATTCCATAGTTTCTAAAACAGATAATATTTCTTCTTTATATTGTTCTTCATTACTAAATCTACCTATGTCTCCAGCAAAAGCACTAACCCATACAGCTCTTACTGAAGCATCGGGTTGAATGTATTCAGTAGGGATTGTAACTTGTCTATCTGAGCCAATATAAGTAACATATCCATTCCCATTAGCTTTAGGAATAGGCACTTCTTCAGCTCTTATTCCAATGTTTACCAAAGGAATAATTCCTATTAATAACATTATTGCGATTAAAATTTTTTTAATATATTTCATACTTTTCCATCCTTATATTATAATTATACCATGTTTAAAAAAGGCTTTCAAGTAAATAAATTTTCTAATTACTACCAAATAAAAAAGAGCCAAATTGCTCTTTCTTATTTCTTTTTATTATCTTTGTTTTTCGATGAATCATTAAATTCATTAGAAATTTCATTTAAAAGATTTCTTTCCAAATCTTTATAATTTACCAATTTTTCTTCCCCTTTTTCTCTACTATTTAATCCCTTTTTCCTAGTTTTATTCACATTAATCACCCAATAAATTTTATGTAAAAAATAATTAGTTATTCATTAAATTTTTTTGTAATTTGTGAATAATCATAACCTTTACTCATAAGGCTAGTAATGATTTTTGTCTTGCGAGTGTATGAATCCATGTTTTGATATTTAGTAATTAACTTTTCCATTTCTTGAACTAATGTTTCTTCACTCTCATCAACATACTCTAAATGATTAATAACTCTATTAGATATTTCCATAGAAAAACCATTTCGTAAAAGTTTTTCATAAATGATTTGTTTTTGCTTTTTAATTGGTTTATCGGTGTTTTTCTTAACCATTTCTTTGGCTAAATTAAGAGCATTATCATATTCATTATCGTATGAATATTGGGCAATTACTTCATTTTTGATTTTATCAGGTATCTTTTTTTCTATTAGTTTACTGGCTAAAGCTTTTGGTCCTTTACCATTTCTTACCATATAATCTAAAACATTTTGAGCATAATTTAAATCATCTAAATATCCATAATATTTTAGTTTTTCAATAATCTCTTCAATTTGCTTTTCACTTGCTTCTTTCTCTTTTAAGTAATCTCTTACTTCTGCTTCACTACGCATTTGAAAAGATAAATATTTTAAAGCTTTATTTAATAGTGAAGTTGTTTCTTCAGATTTTAAAATTTCTTTAAACTCTTCTTCACTATAACTTTTGCCTTTCATAATTAAGAAATTAATAATAGTGGCTTCATCAAATCGATATTCATCATTATTAGTTGTTACAATATATTTTTTCTTGTCTTTAACAACATTTAAAATTTCAACTCTTGCTTTCATAAGAGAATCCCTCACCTCTAACTTCACTCGCTCGAACAGCATAGAAAAAGGCTTTATTATCAATTTTTTCAATGAAATCTCTTAGTTTATAATACTCTGAAGATGATAAAACACAAAGCAACATTTTCTTTTCTTCCTTAGTAAATTCCCCAACAACTTTTATTGAAGTTACACCTCTTGAGAAATTGTTTAAAAGCTCATCTTTAATTTCCTCAATTTTACTAGAAATAATATAAACAGCTCTTTTGTTGAAACCACTAAAGATGATTGTATCCATTACCCAACCACTCAAGAACATAAATATTAATTCATACAATAAATCATTAATTCCTTGTTTCATTAGAATAAATCCTAAAAAAATAACAGTA
>CANQJU010000143.1 GCA_947624315.1 uncultured Bacilli bacterium
TGCACATCAACAATTCTGGATCATCACTTCTTTTATAATTAAAGGATGAGAAGATTAGTTCAGTAGCAATTTTATCTAGCTGATGAATCATATTTTCCTTTTCTTTATCTTTTGATACCGCAAATATAACTATTATTTTTCTTCCCTTAGCAAGGCCATTAACTGTTTCACATAGTCTTGCAATACCATCAATATTATGCGCTCCATCAACAATAATTAAAGGTTTATGATTAACAATTTGAAATCTTCCCGGCCAAAAAGTCTTCTCAATACCTTTTTTTATACTTTCTTTAGTGACTGAACAATTATTCAAACTATTTAAAACCTTAATTGTTTCAATAGCTATAGCAATGTTTTCCGCTTGATAGTAACCTATCATATTGCTTTTAATTAGCATATCTTTATAGATAAAAGACATTCCTTCATCACTAATTGTCAATTCTTTTATATCTTTTTTATTAACAATAATTAATTCTGACTTTTTATTATGGCAATAGCTTTTAAATAAATTATCCAATTGTTCATTATAAATGGTTACTAATGGTTTTCCCTCTTTAACAATTCCTAATTTATTTATGGCAATTTCTTCTAAAGTTTCACCTAAAATATTCATATGATCGTATGAAACATTGGCAATAACCGAAATCATTGGTTCAATAACATTAGTACAATCTAGCAAACCACCAATTCCAACCTCTAAAATAACATAATCAATGTTTTTTATACTATTAAAATAGATAAAAGCCATCAATGTAACAAATTCAAAGAATGTTGGATAGGGCATATTAGCTTCATCAAAAAGATAATATTTGCTTAAAATGATATTCCCAATTTCTAAAATCTTTTCATCAGTAATATATTGATTATCAAATTGAATTCTTTCATTGAAACAAATTACATAAGGAGATATAAAAGAGCCAACATGATATCCTTCTTCTAACAAAATATTTTTTAAATAAGAAACAATTGAACCTTTGCCATTTGTTCCCCCAACATGTATATATTTTAATCCATCTTGAGGATTTTCATAAAATGAACAAATTGTTTTCATTCTTTCTAAAGAAACTTTTTTTTCTGTCCTTTTTTGATTTTGAATAAAATCAATCATTTCCTTAACATTATCAATCATTTTAAACGCTCTTTTCTAAAGTTTCCAAGCAAATTCTATAAAATTCAATAAAAATATTAATATCATCTATTAATTCTTGAGATTCCTTAAATTTATTTTCTTTTAATGATACTAAATTATGGCACAAATATTCTGAAAAAGAAAATAATAATCGAGAACCTAAATTTAAAGATAAACCTTTAATATTGTGAATGCAATTATATAATTCCCAATATTTTTTGTCTTTTAAATATTCTTTCATCAATTCCACTTGTTGATGATTTTCTTGAACATATAGTTTTACTACTTTACTATATAAATCTTGATTATTTCCCATATACTCTAAAGCTAAATTATTATCCAAATCATCCCTATTATTTTGAATACATTCAATAACTTCCTTTTTGTTTTTAAACATATTATTTTAATTCCTTTATAGATTTTTCAATTTCCTGATATTGCTTTTCATAATTAGCTAATTTTTCTTTTTCAGCTTCTACTTTTTCTTGAGGAGCTTTATTTATAAAATTAGCATTGGCAAGCATTCCTTTGCATCGATTTATTTCACTAATAATTTTTACTTTATTATCCTCTAGTTTTTTAATTTCTTCATCAATATTAACCAAAGTATCTAAAGGAATTATAACAGTTACATCAGAAAAGACATCAACAATACTCTTCTTTTTATCAAATTCTTTATTTGAGATATTTAAAGTTTCATAATTAGTAAACTTTAATAAATAATCTTGACAATTATTAAGGAATTTTAAAATTTCTTCGTTTTGTGTTTGTAAATTTAGAGTTATCTTTTTACTATTGCTTACATTTTTAGAAGCGCGAATATTTCTTACAGAAGTAATTATATCGAATAAAACTTCAACCTTTTTAGCTTCAGTAAATTGATATTCTTTCTTAGCTAAAGGCCAATCACTTATAACGATGCTTCCTTCATTATACATTTGATATATTTCTTCTGTAAAGAATGGCATATAAGGATGTAATAATTTTAAAATAGCTGTTAGGCAATATTTTAAGACAGCACATGTGTTTATTTTTTCTTTCTCACATGAACCATTTAAAATAACTTTAGTCATTTCCAAATACCAACTAGCAAAATCATTCCAAGTAAACTTATAAATAGCTTTAGCAGCTTCACCAAAATCAAATTTTTCAAAGTTATAATCAGCAATTTGAATTGTTTCATTTAAGCGCATTAAAATCCATTTATCAATATCATTTAATAATTTAATATCAATTTCTTGATTTTGATAATTGCAATTTTCAAAATTCAATCCGATAAATCGTGAAATGTTCCATATTTTATTAATATAATTCCATGATGCTTCAATTTTTTTAACAGAATAGCGCATATCTTGACCAGGTGTAACTGATGTTGTTAGATAATAACGAACAGAGTCAACGCCATATTTATCAAAGGCTTCTAAAATATCAATACCATTACCTAATGATTTAGATATTTTTCTACCTAATTCATCGCGAACTAATCCATGAATTAAACAATGTTTAAATGGAGTTTTGTTTAAAGTATATTCAGAAGTAAACATCATACGAGCAACCCAGAATGGAATAATATCATATC
>CANQJU010000144.1 GCA_947624315.1 uncultured Bacilli bacterium
CTTGCAGTTATTGGTACTGAACGTCATGAATCTCGTCGTATTGATAATCAGTTGAGAGGTCGTTCAGGTCGTCAAGGTGACCCTGGATATACAAGATTCTATTTGTCTGCTGAAGATGAATTACTACGTCGATTTGGTAGTGAAAGTTTTAAGAGCCTTTTAGCTATGATCGTTACTCAAAAAGGACAAGATTCAGAAGTACCTCTTGAATCAAAAATGTTTAGTAAGTTTGTTGAAAGTGCTCAAAAGAAGATTGAAGGAAATAACTTCGATAATCGTAAAACTGTTTTGGAATATGATGAAGTTTTAAGAAAACAAAGAGAAATTATTTACAAGCAACGTTCTGACATTTTATTCTTAGATGATATTACTGATATTATCTTAAAGATGATGACAAATACAGCTACACGCGTAGCAAGCTCTTTACCATCACCTAATGGTAAAAATAAGATTGATGCTGAAAGATTTGTAAAGGAAACAAATGGTATTTATTTCCCTGATGGATATATAACTCTTGAAGAAGTTGAAAACAAGACAATTGATGAGGCTATTGATTTGTTTATGGATAAATGTAAACAAATATTAGCGGAAAGAAAAGAAAAATATCCTGATTTCTATCGCGAATTTTTAAAAGCCATTTTATTGAGAGTTGTTGATACTTTCTGGACAAATCATATCGATGCAATGGAAGATTTGCGTCAGGCTGTTAGATTGCAATCATATGCGCAAATGAATCCATTAAGAGAATATCAAGAAGTAGGTTTTGAAAAATTCGAAGAAATGATTCAAGGTATTGAATCTGATGCGACTAAATATATAAATAGAACAAGAATAATTCAAAATGTTGAACGTGAAGTAGTTGCTAAACCTGTTGCTACATTTAGTGGTAAAGAAGAAAGTGCTACAAAGCGTCGCCAAGCCGTTTCTAATAAAGTTGGTCGTAATGATCCATGCCCTTGTGGAAGTGGAAAGAAATATAAGAATTGTTGTGGAAGATAAATAAGTTATTAGAATGTTAAAAATAAAAGAGTTAGCATAAAATGTTGGCTCTTTTGTCTTGCAAATATTTTAATTCTTGATTATTTTTGTTAAAAGTTATAAAATAAAAATAGAAATGATTTATAAATTAATACTGTAGTGGAGAGGAGAATGTCATGGAAAACTATGAAATAATTAAAAAAATTGATGATTTTTCTTGTCGAATTTCTGAACTTACCAAAGCGGTAAATGTTGATGGATTAAACAAATTAATCGAAGATGATAATCAATTGATGGCCAATCCTTCTTTTTATACAGATATGATATCTGCTCAAAAGGTTTTAAAAAGAGTAAAACATAATCAAGAAATTATTAAAACTTTTAAGCAGTTAGAGGATTTATTAGATGAACTAAATTTATATTTTGAAATGCATAAAAATGGTGAAGAAAATCTTGAAAAAGAAATCGAAGAAACCATTACAAATTTAGATCAAAAACTATCAGAGTTTGAAATTCAAATGCTTCTCAATAAAGAATATGATCATTGTGATGCGATTGTTGAATTGCATCCAGGAGCTGGTGGAACTGAAGCTCAAGATTGGGCTGAGATGCTTTTTAGAATGTATCGCCGTTATGCCGAAGCTCATAATTTTGGTTTTGAAATTATTGATTATTTAGATGGTGATGAGGCAGGAATAAAGAGTGTAACCTTTATGATCAGTGGTGATAATGCTTATGGATATTTAAAAAGCGAAAGAGGAGTTCATCGCTTAGTAAGAATTTCCCCATTTGATAGCAACGCTCGTCGTCACACTTCTTTTTGCTCATGCACAGTTATTCCTTCAGTTGATATGGATGTAAATATTGAAATTAAACCAGAAGATATTAAAATTGATACATATCGTTCTAGTGGAGCTGGAGGACAACATATCAATAAAACTGAATCAGCAATTCGTATTACACATTTAAAAACAGGAATTGTTGTTACATGTCAAAACGAAAGAAGTCAAATTCAAAATCGTGAAAGGGCTATGGCCGTATTAAAATCTAAACTATATCAAATCGAGTTAGAAGAACAAGAGAAGAAGATTAAATCAGTCAATAACAATAATCTATTAAATGCTTTTGGAAGTCAAATTCGCTCGTATATTTTTCATCCATATTCATTAGTTAAAGATCATCGAACTAATTATGAAAATTTCAGTGTCGAAAATGTTATGAATGGAGACATTGATGGCTTTATAAATGCTTACTTAAAATCAGAATATAATGTGAGGTAATTATGAAGTTTAAAGAATTTTTTACTAAAAAAAGAATAACAGAATGGTTTATTATGACAATTGGAGTTGCCATTGCAGCCTTTGCCTTTAGTTTCTTTTTAAACCCTAATAATATAGTTATTGGTGGTGTAAGTGGAACAAGTGTAATTATGAAGGATTTGTCCGGTAAGGATCCCGCAACCGTTATTTTGATATTCAATTTAGGATTGCTTCTTATTGGATTCATTTGTCTTGGTAAAGAGTTTTTGATTAAAAATGCCTATGGTTCTATTACATATCCTTTATTTGTTATGGCCTTTGATGCTCTATATGGTCTCTTACAAAATAAAGGAATACTTGATTTAAGAACAGCCCAATTTGGGGGAAGTGCTGATTATATGTTGGTTATTATCTTTTCATCCATTCTTACGGGTATAGGCCTTGGATATGTAATGAAATA
>CANQJU010000145.1 GCA_947624315.1 uncultured Bacilli bacterium
CGTCAAAAAGGAACAGGTCATGCAAGACAAGGTTCCACAAAAGGACCACAATGGAAGGGCGGTGGCATAGTATTCGCACCAAAGCCAAGAGATTTCTCTAAAAAGGTAAACAAACAAAAGAGAAGAATTGCTCTTGTAAGCGCGTTAAGTCAAAAACTTGCTCAAAATGAAGTTACAGTTCTTGACAAATTTGAAGTTACAGCACCAAAGACAAAGGAAGTTGCAAACGTCGTTAAGGCTTTCAAGTTTGCAAAAAATGTTCTTGTTGTTAATGATGAGAATGGAAAAGATATCAAACTTGCAACCGCAAATATTCCAACCGTAAATATCGCTGAGGCTGATGACTTAAATGTTTACGAATTGCTCGCAAACAAAAACATCGTCATCACACAATCGGCAATCAAATTACTTGAGGAGGCATACGCAGAATAATGGAAGCAAATAAAATCATTATAAGACCACTTCTCACAGAAAAGAGCTATGCTGGAATTGCAAACAAAATTTATACTTTTGTTTATTTTGTGTAAAATATTACATTAAAATTGTAGTAATTTAAAGGTTTATTGCAACCCTTTTCCTTGATTAATAGGGCAAATTATGGTATAATATTATAGAATAAAAATAGAAGTATATAGTTTTAAAAATGATATAAATTTTAGTTTGGGAGGCCTTATAGTGCAAATAAACAAATTAGATGGAACCTTATTCAAGGCTCTAATTATAGGTGGCGCCGAGAATTTAAAAAATAATTATACAAAAATAGATGCTTTGAATGTTTTTCCAATTCCTGATGGTGATACTGGTACAAATATGAAAATGACCATCGAAGGTGGAATAAACGAAATATACAATTTACATGAATCAAGTTTACAAGAAATGTCAAAAAAATTATCACGAGGTATGTTAATGGGCGCAAGAGGAAACTCTGGAGTTATCTTATCACAATTATTTAGAGGCTTGGCTAAAGGATTTAGCGGGTTTGAACAAGTTGATGCTATTCGTTTAGCTAAGGCATTTGCTTCTGGTGTTGAACAAGCCTATAAAGCTGTTATGACACCTGTTGAAGGAACAATTTTGACAGTTGCTCGTGAAGCTAGTGAAAAGATGAGTGCAATTTCTTCTTCAAGAATGTCTATAAATGAATTCTTTAAAGAGTATATTGATGAACTACGTATATCTTTGGAAAAAACACCAGAAAAGTTGCCTGTTTTAAAAGAGGCAAATGTTGTTGATAGTGGTGGTGCTGGATATTTGTGTATTGTTGAAGGAATGGCAAATGTTCTTGAAGGTGATGAAGTTGATATTTGTGATTGTGGTTTAGAACATAGTACATTTAATGCTGCTAATGTTATAGAGCACGAAGAAGAGAAAAAAGGTTATTGTACTGAATTTTCTGTTAAAGTCAAAAAAGAACTTGATCCTGAGAACTTTGA
Organism: uncultured Bacilli bacterium; assembly: GCA_947624315.1. Classification (GTDB taxonomy): domain Bacteria; phylum Bacillota_I; class Bacilli_A; order ML615J-28; family CAG-698; genus Tener-01. Next base: position 1,434 of record CANQJU010000145.1, read on the forward strand.
TGAAAGAGTTATTTTAGATGAACTACTATCTATTGGTGATAATACGGCTTTAGTAAAAGAAGAAGATATTGTTAAAGTTCATATTGATACTATGACTCCAGGAGATGTTTTAAATGTTGGTCAAAAATATGGTGAATTAGAAAATATTAAAATTACTAATTTGGCTGAACATATTCATAATGATGAAATTGAACATGTTGATACTGGTGTATGTGAATGTGGTGAAGAACATTTACCACCTGTACAAAAACCTGCCGAAAGAAAGAAATATGCCGTTGTTGTTGTGGCAACAGGTGAAGGATTAATCAATACTTTCAAACAATTAGGTGTTGATTATGTTGTTAGCGGTGGACAAAGCATGAATCCATCAACAGAAGACTTTATTCGTGGATATGATACATTAAATGCTGAACATATTCTAGTCTTTCCAAATAATAAAAATATAATTTTAGCCGCTAATCAATCAGCTAAAATATATACGGAAAGTCAAGTTCATGTAATTCAAAGTAAAACTTTAGCTCAAGGCTTTTCAGCATTAACAATGCTTGACTTGAGTGGTGAAGTTGATAGTATTATTAATGAATTAAATGAGGTTATTAGTAATGTTACAACTGGTTTAGTAACATATTCAATTCGTGATACGGTTGTTGAAGGAATTAAAATTCATAAAGATGATCACATTGCTATTTGCAATGGTAAAATGATTGCTTCATGTCGACGCAGAAGTGATGCTGTTAAAGCATTGTTAAAAAATGCTATTGATGAAAATAAAGAACTTGTAACTATTATTTATGGAAAAGATACAACTAAAAAAGAAGTTAATGATTTAGCTAAGTTCATTGAAAAGAACTATAGTAATCTTGAAGTTGATGTTATCCAAGGTGATCAAGAAGTCTATAGCTATATTCTAGCAATAGAGTAAAATAGGGCTTTTAAGCCCTTTTAATTTTATAGGGAGAAAAAGCCATGAAGGAAATATTATTGAGCGAGTTAGAATACGTCAATCCTAAAATGGCACAATTATTGAAAAAAAATAATATTGTGACCGTTGAAGATTTGTTATTCAACTTTCCAACAAAGTTTGATGATTATACAATTGTTCCCTTTGATGAAATAGTTCCAGAAACAACGGTAACTATTTCTGGAGTTGTTCAAAATAAAGCAAGTGTTGCTAATGTTAAAACAAAACTTTCTGTTATGAATTTGAGACATAACCTTTATATAAT
>CANQJU010000146.1 GCA_947624315.1 uncultured Bacilli bacterium
ACGCAAATCCAAATAACGATATTTCATTCTAACATCTTCTAAAGCATCTGTTTCATCAGCAATAATTAATGGAGTTGTTTCTGATTCACTTAAAACTTCTGCTTCAATTGCTTCTACTTCGATATCTCCTGTTGGAATATTTTTATTTTTGCTTTCTCTTTCAATAACTGTACCTGTAACTTTTAAAACATATTCATTACGAACATTTTCTAATACTTCATAATTTTGATTATCAGGACGACAAACAATTTGCGTAATTCCTGTTCTATCGCGCAAATCAATAAAAATTAAACCACCTAAATTTCTTTTCTTAGCAACCCAACCACATAGAGTTACTTTTTCACCAACGTTACTAATTCGTAATTCACCATTATAATGTGTTCTCATATTATTTTTTCTCCTTAATAAAATTAATTATTTTTTCTTTTGCAATTTTAATTTCTTGTTTATTTTGAACATCTTTAACTGTATAAGTATTTGTTTGTCTTTCGCTTTCACCAATAATAATTATATATTGGGGATTAAGGCGATCAGCAAGTTTAAATTGTGGTTTTAAAGAATTATTTTTATAATCCATTTCCACATACATTCCTTCATCTCTTAATTCATCAGCTAATTTTAATGCCGCAATTTTAGATTCATCATCTAAAGAAATAATTAAAACATCTAAATCATTATTCAATGATGGGAAAAGATTTTCACTTGTCATAATATTCATAACCCTTTCAACTCCAAAAGCATATCCAACTCCAGGAATATCAGGACCACCAAAGTTCTTAATCATATCAGCATATCTTCCACCTGCACAAATTGCCAATCCTTTGAATTCATTATCATCATCAATAATAAATTCAAAAACTGTATCTGTATAATAATCAAGTCCTCTGACAAGATTAGGATCTATTTCATAAGGAATATTTAAATATTTTAAAGTATCAATTACATTTTTAAAATATTCCTTAGCTTCTATAGTTAAAAAATCAGAAATTTTAGGAGCATTAACCAATACTTCTTTTTTACTATCGACTTTACAATCTAAAATTCGCATAGGATTTTTAGTATATCTATTTTTACAATCATCACATAATTCATCTAAATGATTCTTAAAATAGTTTTGTAAAGCTATAGCATATTGTTTACGCGACTCAAAATCACCAATAGTATTTATTTTTAATTTAATCTTTTTAATTCCTAAATTATTAAAAACCTTATAAGCTGATAAAATGACTTCACAATCTAAATATGGACTGCTTTCCCCATATATCTCAACTCCAAATTGATTAAACTCACGATATCTACCAGCTTGTGGTCTTTCGTATCTAAACATCGGTCCGAAATAAAAGTATTTTTTTATTCCCGGTGTTGCATATAGTTTGTTTTCTAAAAAGCATCTAGCAATTGAAGCAGTTCCCTCAGGTCGTAGAGTTAAGCTGCGATCACCTTTATCTAAAAATGTATACATTTCTTTGGTAACTATATCAGAAGTATCTCCACTTGTTCTAACGAAAACATCAGTATTTTCAAATATGGGAGTAATAACTTCTTCAAAGCCATAATTAGCTATAACTTGACGTATTTCTTTTTCAATATAACGGAATTTTTTAGCTTCCACATTATAAAAATCTTGAGTTCCTTTAACCTTTTGATAACTCATAACAACCTCCTATATAAATAAAAGTCCTTAAAAGATAACTTCTAAGGACGAAATTTTCCGCGGTACCACCTTAATTCATCAAACGATGCACTTGTTTCTTTAACGCAGAATTACGCCACAAGGATCTAGTAAGTGTCATTCAAAGTATTTAAATAAGTATTTTCACCAAATATACTCTCTCTAAAAAAATAAATAAATTTACTATTCTTACATCATAGATTTATACAAATATTATATAAAAATAACTTTCAAAAGTCAAGAGATGGAATGACAAAGTTAGTCAATTAAAATGATTTTGTCTTCCTCAATTTCAATTAAATTATTTTTTAATAATCCTCCTAAAGCTTTTTTAAAAGCACTTTTACTCATGTGTAGAACATGACTAATTAATTCTGGAGAACTATTTTCCGTAATCATCATTACACCATTATTATCTTTTAAGTATTGAAGTATTATCTCTTTATCATCTTGTATTTGCAATTCTTTTTGCTCAATTAGGGTTGCTGAATAATCTTCAAAATTCTTTTTTATGATTTTAGCATTAACCTTTTGTCCTAAACGATACATGCCACGATAATTGTTTTTATAAACAAAAATAACTTGATAATCTTCAGTTACTAAATTTATTCCATCATCAGTGATACGATATACATAAGCATCCACTTTCTCTCCTTCAGCATAATTAATATCACTCTTCTTATGCAAAATATCATTTTTAGAAGCTAGTTTTAAAACTAACTTTTTAGATCTGATTTTCATAATGGCAAATACTTTATCACCTACTACTGGCCATATACGGCGATTAAGTGATAAATCATCTTTGCTCAACAATATATCTTTACTAATTCCAATATTAACAAATAATCCCGATTCATTATTAACAGCAACTACTTCTCCTATCCCCATATTATCAATAGTTATTTTAGGATGAAATAAAGTAGCAGCTTCACGTCCCTTTTTATCAATATAAATGAAAGCATCAA
>CANQJU010000147.1 GCA_947624315.1 uncultured Bacilli bacterium
CCATAATTTTTTCCTCCACCAAATTTTTTTTAAAATTATGATAATAATTATAAATTTCTAAAGCCATATCGTATACTGATTTTTCTTCGCTGATAAAAATCTTATCAATATGAGAAAGATTTTTTTCTTGAAATAGGATTTCATCATCATGAAGACGAACTTCAATAGTACTTAAATCATCACCTCTATCAATCATTCTCATTTTTCTGATTTTTGGAGAAGCTTTTAAAAATACTATAGCAACGTCACTTCCCATTTTTTCATAGAAAACATTAACACCATTTGGCTCTAGAATAACAACTTTATCATTGGAAATATCTTTTTTTAAAGTTCCATAATAATTTCCATTATAAAAAGCATCTTCAATAAATTCATTATTATTCTTTTTCTTTAGAAATTCATTTTTAGTAATAAAGTGATAAGATATTCCATTAACTTCGCCTGGCCTCATATCTCTAGTTGTGTAAGTGACCATTTTTTTCATTCCATATTTGTTAATTAAGATATTAGCAATTTCTGTTTTGCCACTTGCACTTGGTCCGACTAAAATTAACATATTTCTTTCCTCTTTATTCATTTATTAACACAATAATTTTACTCTAATATCGTTTAAAAGTCAATCAATTTAAATTTTGAATTTCTCTTTTGAATCAAGAAAATACCATATGTCATTTTTTTATATTTCGTTACCAGCAAATTGTGTTTGGTATAAATTGTAATAACGACCTTTTTGCTCAAGCAATTCCTTATGATTTCCCTTTTCAACAATCCTTCCATGGTCCATTACAATAATAACATCAGCATCTTGAATTGTTGAAAGACGATGGGCAATAATAAGACTTGTTCTGTTTTTCATTAATGCAACCATTGCATCTTGAATATTCTTTTCAGTTCTTGTATCAACATTAGAAGTAGCCTCATCTAAAATTAAAATCTTTGGATCAGCTAAGATAGCACGAGCAATAGAAAGCAATTGTCTTTGACCTTGAGATAAATTACTTCCTGATTCTGATAATTGTGTATCATATTGTTGAGGAAGTCTTTCAATAAAATAACTTGAGTTAGCCATATCGCTAGCTTTTTCAATTTCTTCCATTGTCGCATCTAAATTACCATAGCGGATATTTTCTTTAATGCTATTTGAGAATAAGACTGTATCTTGTAAAACAATAGAAACCGTATCACGCAAATCTTTCTTTTTAATATTGCGTATATCAACTCCATCAATAGTAATACTTCCACTATCAATATCATAGAATCTCATTAACAAATTAACAATAGTTGTTTTACCGCTTCCGGTTGCTCCTACTAGAGCAATTTTTTGTCCAGGAGATACATCTAAATCAAAATCAAAGATGACTTGCTCACCGGGAACATATGAAAAGTTAACATCTTTAAATGATAATTTACCAACAAATTTATTTTGATCAATTGTCATTGTTCCTTCATCAATTTCTAATGGTTCATCCATTATTTCAAATACTCTTTCAGCAGCTGCCATTGATGTTTGTAATTGTGCCCAAAGGTTAGCAATTTCATTGATTGGTCGTGAGAATTTTTTAGAATATTGGATAAACTTTTGAATTGTACCAACAGTTACAACAGTTGTTACAAATCCCCAACTACCTAAACCACTTTTAGTTGCGGCAAGCCAACCACCAAATCCACATATTAATAAGAAACCAATATTGCTAATAATATTCATTACTGGTCCCATAACGCCACCAAAAATATTAGCTTTAATTCCTACTTTTCGAAGTTTTAAACTCAATTCATTGAATTCATTAGATACTTTTTCTTCTTTTGAATAAGCAACAACAGTTTTATAACCTGTAACCATTTCTTCAACATGTCCATTTAAATTTCCTAACAATTCTTGTTGTTGTTTAAAATACTTTCTCATAAATTTTGACAAAAACTTTGTGGCAAAAATTGTTAGTACAATGGAAAGTAAACTGACCAAGGTTAAAAACCAATTGTAATAAAGCATTATAGCTAATGAACCAATAATTGTTAAAATACCAGAGAATAATGATCCTATTGATTGGGAAACAGTATTAGATATATTATCAACATCATTGGTCATTCTACTCATTATGTCACCATGAGCATGAGTATCAGTATATTTAATTGGTAATTTAACTATATGATCAAACAAATCTTTTCTCATAACTTTGACAGTATTTTGTGACAAATAAGCTGCCATAATTCCTTGAAAATATGTAAAAACTGATGACAATATATATACAATTAAAATCCATACAAGCATTGATATCATTCTTTGAACATTGACATCAAGTTTTCCTTTATCAGGATCTATTGTAATAGCATCTATTGCTTCTCCTTGTAAATATGGTCCAACTAAGTTAAAGGCGGCAACAATTATAACCATAATCAATAACATAATAAATAACTTCTTGTTAGCACCAATATATTTAAGCAATCTTTTAAGAGTTGATTTCATATTCTTAGGTTTTTCAACAATCATTACTCTATTTGGTCTTCCCATTGGACGATTTTGATTATCGTTTTTTCCGTTCATTATTCATCCCCTCTCTTTAGTTGTGAATT
>CANQJU010000148.1 GCA_947624315.1 uncultured Bacilli bacterium
GGCTTTTCTAATAAAATGCTTTCCCAAACAACATCACTTAAATCAATAGTATTTTTTTCAACAAGCCTAATATCTTCATCATCATTCATTACCTTATCGAATATTTCTACCGTTTCAATATCAATAGGATAATTAACTGGTTCTAAAGTTCTAGCATCTTGTAAAATTAAAAAACCATTAATATGTAAATTAAACTCATAACGATCATCATATAAAAATTGTACAACTCCTTCAACATTGATATCGCTGATATCAAGGATATCATCAATATTAGCAATGCGATCATGGAAATCGTAAACATCTTTAAATGAATAAGGTCTTTGAGCTAATTTAAAAAGTTGTTGAAGAGACCATTTCATATACAATCACCAATAACTCATTTATTATACCACTTTTTCAAATTGTTTTCAAGATTTTTTTTCAATTTGTTAATAATGACTTTCAAAATTAATTGGTTTCTTTCTTTTCTTCTAAATCAAAAATTTCGATAAACTTTTTAATGGAATTTGTAGCATATAAAAAACTTTGACTGCTTACATAATCTTTATCAATAATGACTATTCCTTTTATGTAATATAAAAGAACAAAAAAGCAAAAATAATCAAAATAAAAATCATCATCATAATTTTGGAAATAATTCATAATTAAACTTTTTTTATCTAAATTAAGATCTTCTGTTTCTAAATAAAATTTTACCATATCTAAAGAAGGAATTCCTACTTTAGAATGTTCTAGACTAATGAAATACTGTTTACCATTATGATTAATTAAATGATTTAATTTAGGATTATTATGTATAAATGAATAATTTATACTTCTTTTTTCTTTGATATCACTAATTAATTTCCTTTGATATTTAGCCATTATTTTTTTAGCATCTAAAATATAATGATAATTTTTTAATATTGTAATGCTATATTCATCAAAAGGACGAGCCTCAATAGTTCTCACAAACACTTCTAAAACATTAAACTTATATTGTAAATACTCATAAACATCTTCCATTTTTTTGCGAGATGTTTTAGGAGATAGCTGCTTTTTATAATACGTATTAAAGTGTAAATTCTCCAATTGAGTATTCATCTGATTAGCTTTTATTTCTGGTAAAACTATCGTTTCTGGATAATAATTTAACAAATAAAACATTTCTCCATCGCTTCTGGTTACAAATTTGCCATATTTATTTTGCAATGGATAAATTACATTTTCTATTCCTTGATTATATAAGAAATTATATTTTTCAGAAGAATATAAATCCGTTTTTTTAATTATATAACAATGATTATTTTGACACTCTATTTTATAAGTCTTTGAAGTTATTTTTTTAAAATTGTTTAAATTAATACCATAAAAGATTCTAGTTTTATTTTCTATTTCCCGTTTCATTTAATAATGATTCTTTTTTTATCCTTAAAATCTTTATTAGCATTATCACTATAAATTCTATCAATGCTTATTTTTTCCTTATTGCAAATTGATTCTAATTCAGATTCTTGTTTTGGATAATATACATGATAACTAGTATATGAATCGCTAAACTTTGTAAAAACAGGACGTAATTTATTCTCTGATGTTGAGATATTAAAAATATTTTTTTCAATATTTTCTTCTTTTTCCTCGTTTTCTTCTAATTCAATATCTTCTTCTCGGGTAGATAAAATTTTATTTAACAATTCATCATACTTTTGATTAATCTCTGTTTTAAGTTCTTCATCGTTAGAACTAATAAAATCATTATTTGTCTCTGGTAAATCTTCTTTTATTTCATCGCTTTTAATTAAAATATCATCTTCATTTAAATCTTTTGCAATTTCACTATAAGTAATAACAATATTAAATTTACACTCTAAACCATGATTTATAATTTCTGTTGTCACCAAATCCTCAACTTCTATTTTATCTAATGACAAACTATTTGCATTAAAAACAACTGTAAATGGAACATTTTCTAAAAAATCATATTCTTGGTGTAAATCATCTTTAATATATTTTCCTTTAACACATACATATCCATTAAGAGTTTCATCTTTTAACTCATATTCATTTACTTCGCACATAACATTTAATAAATTAACAAAATCAACTAGATCAACTTTTGCATCGCATTTAATACGCAATTCCATATTTATCCCTCACTTTATTAAATAATATGTAATAATGATAGGTAATATGTTAACGAATTATTATAAATTATCAACAATTGTTTTAATGATTGTATCTATTCCTTTTTTGGTTGTTGAAGAGGTAAGAATAATGTCATTTAAAGATATATTTAGTTGATTAGCAATATTCTTTTGATGTCTTATTTGATGAGTTGTACCTACCTTATCACATTTGGTTCCAATAATTTTAATATTCAAATTAAGATATTTTAAATAATCAAACATTAAAACATCATCTTTTGTTGGACCAACTTGGGTATCAACAAGTAAAAAGGCAATTCGTAAATTATCATTTTTTTCTAGGTATTGTTCTAAATAATCACCAAACTTTTGACGTTGTTCCAAGCTTTTTGAGGCATATC
>CANQJU010000149.1 GCA_947624315.1 uncultured Bacilli bacterium
CAATAAATCCAAAAGCCATAAATGTTAAAGCAAAAGATATAACAATAACTTATGGAGATGACATACCTGAGAAGTTTGAATTGGATAATGTGGAAGATTTAGTTGAAGAAATTGTTGGTAATATTTATGATGAATATGATGATGAAAGCAATATTGTTAAAGTTGACGAAAAAACATATTTGTTAAAGGGATCAACACCAATTCAAGAAATAAATCAAGAATTAGATTTAGATTTAGATGAAAATAATAGTGAATATGATACTATTGCGGGATTTGTTGTAGCCAATATTAATAAAATTCCCAAAGATGGAGAAACTATAATTGTTAATTATCAAAATTTAACTTTTGAAGTTAAAAAACTTGAAAGAACAAGAATTGTTTCAGTATTATTAACTATAAATGATATTAAAGAAGAAGATGAAGAAAAATAAAACTTTTTCTTGACTTTTCCAAAAAAAAGAGTATAATAATAAAGTAATTTGAAAATAATGTTTTGGTGAAAGCCAAAACATATATTTATGCAATAATGAAACGCCCGGAAATGTGGCAACAATTTTAATGAAAGGAGGACCATATGCCTACTATAAACCAATTAGTAAGAAAGTCTCGTGAGTCAAAAGTAAGAAAGTCTAAATCACCTCATTTATCTGTTGGCTTTAATACTTTAAAGAAAGTATATACTAACGTTGAGTCACCTCAAAAACGTGGTGTTTGTACTCGTGTTACTGTAATGTCTCCAAAGAAACCGAACTCAGCTATTCGTAAGTATGCCCGTGTTCGTTTATCTAATGGTATTGAAGTTACTGCCTATATTCCTGGAATTGGACACAAACTTCAAGAGCATAGTGTTGTTTTGATTCGTGGTGGACGTGTTAAGGACTTACCAGGTGTACGTTATCATATTATTCGTGGTACATTAGATACTACAGGTGTTGATAATCGTAAACAAGGAAGAAGTAAATACGGCGCTAAAATGAGTAAATAATTTCCATAAAATTTGAAAGGAGGAATGAAGAATGCCACGTAAAGGACATATTCCAAAGAGAAAAGTTTTACCAGATCCAATTTACAATTCTCAAGTAGTAACAAGATTAATTAACAATATCATGTTGGATGGTAAAAAAGGTACAGCTCAACAAATTCTTTATGGTGCTTTCGAAAGAATAGAAAAACAAACTGGTCGTCCAGCATTAGATGTATTCAATCAAGCACTAGAAAATATCACTCCTCAATTAGAGGTTCGTGCTCGTCGTGTTGGTGGAGCCAACTATCAAGTACCAGTTGAAGTAAGAGCTGATAGAAAAATGACTCTTTGTTTAAGATGGTTAACTCAATATTCAAGACTTAGAAGAGAAAAAACAATGGAAGAAAGATTAGCTAATGAAATAATCGATGCATCAAACGGAATTGGTAACTCAGTTAAGAAACGTGATGATACACATCGTATGGCTGAATCTAATAAAGCATTTGCACATTATCAATGGTAGAAAGGAGTTTTAGTATATGCCTCGAGAAATTGCTTTAGAAAAGACGAGAAACATAGGTATTATGGCTCACATTGATGCGGGAAAAACTACTGTAACAGAACGTATTCTATATCATACAGGAAAAATTCACAAAATGGGTGAGACTCATGATGGAGCTTCTCAGATGGACTGGATGGAACAAGAAATGGAACGTGGCATTACAATTACTTCTGCAGCAACCACAGCCTATTGGAAAGGGCATCGAATTAATATTATCGATACCCCAGGACATGTTGACTTTACAGTTGAAGTTAGTCGTTCATTGAGAGTATTAGATGGTGCTGTAGCCGTATTAGACGCTCAAGCTGGTGTTGAGCCACAAACAGAAACTGTTTGGAGACAAGCTACAGATTATCATGTTCCAAGAATTGTATTTGTAAATAAAATGGATAAAACAGGCGCTAACTTTGAGTTTTCAACTGAAAGCTTACATAAAAGATTAGGTGCTAACGCCCATCCAATTGAATTACCAATTGGTGCTGAAAGTCAATTTGATGGGATAATTGATTTAGTTAAGTTAAAAGCTTATCATTTCGATGGAAATCCTGATGAAGAGTATAAAGAAATTGAAATCCCTAGTGATATGAAAGATTTAGTTGCCGCAAAACGAGAAGAATTGATTTCTGCGGTTGCAGATTTTGATGAAGATTTAATGATGGCTTATTTAGAAGAACAAGAAATAACTGAGGAAATGCTTGTAAAAGCTATTCGTACTGCTACATTAACAGTTGATTTCTTCCCAGTTATGTGCGGATCTGCCTTCAAAAATAAAGGTTTAAAGTTTGTTCTTGATGCTGTTATTAATTATTTACCTTCTCCAGTTGATGTTCCAACTATTAAAGGTACATACAACGGACAAGAAGTTGATGTAATTCCTAGTGATGATGAGCCATTTGCCGCTTTAGCTTTTAAAGTTATGACTGACCCTTATGTTGGAAAATTAACTTTCTTTAGAGTTTATTCAGGTCAATTGGCTTCAGGATCTTATGTTTATAAT
>CANQJU010000150.1 GCA_947624315.1 uncultured Bacilli bacterium
CACCTCATGGAGGAATAGCTTTAGGTTTGGATAGATTAACTATGTTACTTACAAACTCTCAATCATTAAGAGATATTACTGCCTTTCCAAACAATGCTAATGCATACTTCCCTATGAGCGATGCTCCAAGTCCTGTTAGTGATTTCCAATTAAAAGAATTAAAGATAAAAGTTAGTAAAGATGAGTAATTATTTTATTCGTATAGAATCATTAATAGGATCTAACAATTTCCAAAAATTGCAAAAGGCAACAGTTGCGATTGTTGGAATAGGAGGAGTTGGAGGTATGGCTGCTATAGCCTTAGCCCGTTCAGGAATTAATAAAATTATTATTCAAGATTTTGATGTCGTTGATGAAAGTAATTTTAATCGCCAAGTTGTTGCTAATATTGATACAATTGGCAAACCTAAAGTTTTTGTTTTAGAAGAAATGATAAAGAAAATTAATCCTTCATGTCAAGTTATTTCTTTAAATGAAAAATTTGATATTAATAGTTCTTTATTTAATTATGAATTTTCATATTTGATTGATGCTATTGATAATATAGAGAATAAATTCTTACTTATTAATAAATGTTTAGAAAAGAACATTAACTTTATTTCATCAATGGGAACTGCTAAAAAACTTGATATTTCGAAATTAGCAATTGTTGATATAAACAAAACTTCCTATGATCCTATTGCCAAAATCATTCGAAGGAAAATGCGAGAAAATAATTTAAATTCTCACTTTAAAGTTTTATCATCAATAGAAGAACCCATTAAAGGAGAAATATTAGGTTCATATATGCCTGTTACTTCTACAGCAGGTTTAATGCTTGCTGATTATATTATTAAAGAAATATTAAGAAATGAGGAAATGTAAATGAAAAGAGACGACTATATTTCATGGGATAAATATTTTATGGGAGTTGCTGTTTTATCAGCTATGCGCAGCAAAGATCCCAATACTCAAGTTGGAGCTTGTATTGTAAATCAACAAAAAAGAATTGTTGGAATAGGATATAATGGATTACCATATGGTTGCGAAGATAATGATTTTCCTTGGGATAATAAAGGAGATTATTTGAACACTAAATACCCATATGTAGTTCATGCTGAACCCAATGCTATTTTAAATTCCATATCATCACTTGATGGATGTACAATTTTTGTTACTTTATTTCCATGCAATGAATGTACAAAATTAATTATACAAAGTGGAATAAAAGAAATTGTCTATATGGATGATAAATATGAAAACACTGAATCAGATATAGCCGCCAAAAAAATGCTTGATGCTGCAAAAGTTAAGTATAGAAAGGTTAGCAAAATTGTGCTAAATATTGAATAACATGAAAAATTATTTTAAAGACTTATTTAATAGGTTTGTTCATGCTTCGATTTATAAAAAAATACTTATTTTCTTATTAATTCTTTTATATATCTTTGTTATGGTCATTTGTCTTAAAAAGGTAAATGTAGAAGTAATGACTCCTGGAGTTATTAATAATCCTTTGTCTTCAATTGATATTGAAAGTGATGAAGAAAATAAATATATTGGAACTATTGGAATTTATACATATAAACGTATTTCACTTTTACAATATTGGTTATCAATAAATAATAATGAGTTTTCCGTAAGTAAAATTGATTCTTCAACAGATATTTCTGAAAAAGAAGAACTCGCTCAAGGAATTATTATGAAAGACAATAGTATAACTTGTGCTTTAATAAATGCTTATCGTGAAGCTAGTAAAATTAATTCTCAAGTTACTATTGAAAACATAGATTCTCTTTATAAAGGAGTAACTGTAGCTACAATTTATAGTTACGCTAAAACCCAATTAAAAATTGGTGATTTGATTGTGGCAGTTAATGGTGAAAAGTTCCAAAACTATGAAGAATTTAGAGAAATATGCTCAAGGTTGCAAAATGACCATAATTATTTGTCGTTTTCTGTCGTTAGAGATGACAAAGAAATAAATGCAACTGCTGATTATGTTATAAATGATAATAGAAAAGTTTTAGGAATTGTCTTAGATGAGACCTATGAAATGCCTAAAACTAGTCCTGAATACACTATTAATTCTAATTATAGTTCTATTGGTCCTAGTGGAGGAGCTATGACAGCTTTGGCCATCTATGATAAATTAACTAGTGGTGATATTACTAAAGGCAAAAAAATAGTTGGCACCGGAACTATTAATTTTGATGGAACAATAGGAGCTATCGGAGGAATTGAACAAAAAATAGTAACAGCCAAAAATTATGGAATTGATATATTTTTTGTTGATAGTTATGACTATCAGGACGCCCTTAAAGCTTGCAAGTTACATAAAACAAAATTCGAACTCGTTGAGGTTAAAACATTTACAGATATAATTAATTACCTTAACGCTTTGGAGGAATAAATTATGGAAATGAAGAAGAGCTTATGGCGAAGAGGAAAAGAAGCAAATAAAATGGCAAAGCAAATGGCAAATGAAGAAAGAAAAGTAGCAGATTTAGGGCAAAAAGCA
>CANQJU010000151.1 GCA_947624315.1 uncultured Bacilli bacterium
GCAGTGGCTCAAAGAAAACTGGAACAAAATGGTATTCAGGAAATGATGCCCCAGACAGTTCCGTAGAGGCCAACGTTGGTGATCTTTATATTAATAAAGAAAATGGTGATTTATACCAATTGACTGAAGAAGGCTGGGAGCTATTGACAAACCTTAAAGGACCTCAAGGTGAAACTGGTGCAACTGGAGCCCAAGGACCTCAAGGCGAAAAAGGGGAACAAGGCGAAAAGGGTGAGCAAGGTGAACAAGGAGAACAAGGTGAACAAGGACCTCAAGGTGAGCAAGGAGAAAAAGGCGAAAAAGGAGAGCAAGGTGAACAAGGCGAAAAAGGAGACAAAGGTGATAAAGGCTCAACTGGATCAACTGGTGCAACTGGCTCTAAAGGAGATAAGGGAGACAAAGGCGATAAAGGTGACAAAGGTGATCAAGGTGAACAAGGACCTCAAGGTGAACAAGGAGAACCAGGAGCACCTGGAGCTAATGGCGTAGGTATTAAAGATATTCAAGCTGAAAGAAAAGTTGTTGGTAAAGTTGAATATTTAGTATTTACAGTTACATATGATGATGAAGCAAGTACTGTAAAAACATTTGAAGTTATTTTAAATGCTAATGCAACAACTGTTGAAGTAAGTCAAGAAGTAACAGCTGATGGCGAAAATAAATTATCTGATGAAAAAGTTCTTACTCAAAGTAAAGAAGACTTTAGTGTAAGTGCTGATGTTAAGAAAGATACATTATTAAATGCTAATACTGAAAAACTTACATTACAAGTTAAACCAGTTATAGAAACTGAGTTACCTAGTGATGTTACTATCGTAGAAGGTCAAGAAGTTTTAGCTTATGATATCGATATCCCTGAAATTGCTGAAGACAATGATATGGTTATTATTGTTACATTAACTCATATAGCTGATGAACATCAAACTATTAAGTTATATCATAGTGGTGAAGAAATGAAAGGAGCTGCAAGCGTTGATAAAGTTGGCGAAAATAATGAAGAAAATTATTATTATAATGCTAGCGATGGTACAATCACATTAGCTGTTAAACATTTCTCTAACTTTACAATTGTTTATGGACCAAAAGTTGCTGAAGTAAATGGACAATTCTATCAATCATTAGCTGCTGCTTTAGAAGATGCTGAAGCAGAAGATACAATTGAATTGTTAACTGATACAACTGAAGCCGGATTAGTAATTGATAAGGCAGTTACAATTGATTTAAATGGTAATACATTTACTATTACAGATACAGTTGGTGATACTGACCCAGCTTTATTAGGCATACAATTAAAAGGATCTGGAACTGTAACAATTATGGATGGTACAATTAAAGCAACAGATAATGAAGACTTACAATATTTATTACAAGTATATTGTGATTTAGTATTAAATAATGTAACACTAGATGCACGTGCAATGAGTGCTGGAGTTGCTTTAAGAGTAAACTATCAAACAACAACATTAGGTGCAAATACTAAGATTTTAACAGATAACAAAGTTAAGGCTTTAGAATGCACATATTGGGCAGATTGGAATGAAAGTATTTATAGTGAATTATCAAAAGTTGTAATTAATGTTGGTACTGAAGGTAAAATAGAAGGAAAAGTAGTATTTAATGAATACGATAAAGGCAATGAAAAACAATCAGAAGCAAATACAACTACTCATGTTATAACAATTACTAGTGGTGTATTTACTGATTTGAATGTTATCAAATTTGATACAACAGCAGCCAAAGATCAAGTAATATATGAAGTACAAGATTTAGAAGCCTTAAAATTATTTAGAGATTTAGTAAATGCTGGCAATAGTTTTACTAAGAAAATAGTTAAATTAGCTACTGATATCGATTTAGCAAGTGAAAATAATTGGGAACCTATTGGATTTAATGGTAAATCATTTAGTGGAACATTTGATGGTGGAGATTTTAAAATTTCTAATATTCATGTTGAACGTCCAACAGAAGAAAATGGTGGATTATTCGGTAGTGCAAGTGGTGCCTTATTTAAGAATTTAAACTTATCTAATGTTTATGTAAATGTTAAAAGATATGCAGGTAGTTTAGGTGGAAATGTCTTCACTTCTAGCGTTGAAAATGTACATGCTGAAAATGTTGAACTTTATAGTACACACTGGTTAGGTGGAATAGTTGCTAGTATGTATGGTAACATTACTAATAGTTCAATTAAAGGATTAGTTGGAATTTGTACACCTATTGCTTCTGGTAAAACATTTGATGATGGTGATAAAGTCGGTGGACTTGTTGGACAATTACAAGACAGTGGACGTTATAAAGTTGAAAATTGTAAAGTAGAAGATGTTCAATTAACAGCTTATCGTGATTTAGGTGGTTTAGTTGGATGTGGAACTGGTTCAACAAAGACTTATCGCAACAATGAATTAGTAGATGTTACTTTAACAATCGATAGAACTAATTATTATGGTGAAAAAGATTTCAATGTTAAAGCAATAGTTGGTAGAAATGATTCTGCATCTAATGCTGAAGATGTATTTGAAGAAAATAAAGGTGAAGAAGATGTTGTTATTAACTATGTAAATTGCCCATTTGCTAAAGTTGGTAATACTTGGTTAATTACAAGTGTTGAAAGTTTATTTGAATTTGCTGAAAAAGTAAATACAGGTACAGATTTTGTTAGAGAAACTGTTAAATTAGTTGTTGATATCGATTTAGATAATCAAGAATGGACACCAATTGGATATGATGGAAAGAGATTCCATGGTACATTTGATGGTGGAAATCATACTATTAAAAATTTAAATATAAATAAAGAAACTGGATGCCTTGGTTTATTCGGTGATGTTTATAGTGGTGGAGATGGACCAAAAGTAACTGTTAAAGATTTAACATTAGAAAATGTTACTATAAATGGTGGAAAAGGACAAACTGATTATGTTGGTTGTCTTGTTGGTAAAGCAACTCCATTAGAAGTAACAAATGTTAATTTAACTGGAACAGTTAAAATTGATACTAGACTTGGATGGACTGGTGGATTAGTTGGTTGGGCTCAAACTACAACTTTTAATAATTGTACTATTGATGTAAGTGATGATTCATATATTAATAATACATTAGGAACAAATGTTGGTGGTGTTTTAGGATTTGGTGATTATAACATTTCCTTCACTGGTGTAACAACTAACCTTAATGTTAATGGTCATTCTAATGTTGGTGGAATTTTAGGTGGCGAAGGTGGAGATAATCCTAACTGTAAATTAATTGATTGCCATGTTAAAGCAACTGTAGCTACAAATGCTAGTTCATCATGGGTTGGTGGATTTACTGGAAGAGTTATGAAAAACAATCAAGTTGAAAATTCAAGCTTTGAAGGAACACTAGTTGGTGAAAGCTTAAGCAATTACAATGCATCAAATTATGGTTTATTTGGTAAAGTTTATAGTGGACAACCAACTATAAAATCAACAACTATTAAAACTACTTATGATGGTGCTTTTAGTGTTGTTGCTGAATATAGTGCAAGTGGAAGTGTAAATGCTTGTATTAATATTGCTACACCTGAAGCTTTAGTAGCTTTAAGCAATGCCACAAATCAAAATTTAATTCTAAAAGGTGAAGGCATTGTCTTAAAAGTTAAATTATTAAATGATATTGACATGAAAGATGTAGAATCATTTACTCCAATAAGTGGTCAATGGGTTGAATTTGATGGTGATAATCATAAAATCTCTAATTTGAATTGTGGAAAAGATTCATTATGCCGAAGTGGATTATTCGGATATGCTGGTAGTGCTACTATTAAAAACTTAACACTTGAAAATGTTACAGCTAGTGGTGCTCAAGCAGGTGCTTTTTCTGGTCATGGAAGTGATTCAACTCATTTACAAAACTGTAAACTTGCTGGAACTATCACAATTAGCTTTGATGGAGATCCTGTTGGTAATTATACTGAAGAATGGGGTGGCGTTGGTGCCTTTGTTGGTACAACAGATGTTAATACAACTAAATTTGAAAATTTAGAAATCCTTACTGATTGCGTTATAACAATCAATAAAAATGGTATTAATACAAAATGCCCTGGTCAAAGTGAAAACTTATTAGCTGGATTCTATCCATTTGCTGAAAGCTATGATGGTGATTATGATATTAAAGTTAATGTTAATGTAACAGTAACAATTAATGACTAAATATCTTCTTAATTTAGGTAATTACTTTAGGAATTCCTAAAGTGGTTATATTTAATACACTTCTTAAAAAAAGATTGGTTTTTTAAAAGCCAATCTTTTTCTTAGTTATGATAATAAATCATCATATGTACAATTTAAAATTTTAATAATTAATGGCAAATATTCTATAGATGGTAAAGATATATTATTTTCCCATTTAGAAATTGATTGATGACTAATTTTAAGTCTTTTTGCCATTTCATCTTGTGTAAGCAAAGCTTTAACACGTAATTTTTTAAGTTTTTCACCAAAGTTCATTCAATAAGTCCTTTCATTATAAATTTAAAAAAGCACTCCTAGAAATTAGAAGTGCATAAATCTCATTTATAATATTGGTGAGTATTATTATCTTCTAAAATCCAGTAAAGTTTATAAATCATAATACTTCACCACCTTTCATAACTTTTGTGCTACATTAATTATATCAATTAGGTATATAAAAAGCAATATTATTTTTCCAAAGGAATTAAATTAGCTCTTTGCAAACAATAAATTAATGTTGGTATTAAAATAATTTGTAAAATAATTCCTGGCCAAGCTGTTAAAAAAGCTCCAGAAATAAAAACTTGAAAAGTAAATACTAAAGATTTATCAAATAAACTCATTGCATAACGAGCTATTCCCCATATAATTCTACCGGCTAGCATTGAAATTATTAAAACAAATATTATTGTTAATAAATTATTTTCATATTTTTTGTTCAAAAGAGAAAATAATAATCCAGATACTAATCCATATGTTCCCAGTTCAAAGGCCATACCAATGGCTCCTGGATATAGGGGTGGCATGGAAAAAATGAAGGAACGAAGAAGAGGTGTTAATACACCAACAATCAATCCATATTTCCAACCACATACAAATCCACAAATCAATACAGGTATATGCATTGGACAAAGCATACTACCTATTTCTGGTATTTGTCCGGTTAAAAAGGGAAGAACTAAGCCTAAAGCCAGAAATAATCCTGATAGAGAAATTTTTAAAATCAATTGTTTTTGTTTACTCATAATTTATCCTTTCTGAAAATAAAAAGGCATACAAAAATTGTATACCTTCATGATATTATTCTTTTCTTAAATTTTAAATGATAAAATATGACTTCAGTCATTAAATGGTCTTCATAACCACATATATTATATAATATTTTAATAATTAAATCAATTCTTTTTCAATAATATTGATAATTTGATTATACATTAGGGACATTGATTGATCATTTACCCCAACAATTATATTATCACATTTATTAATAGGAATTAATATTTTTTTGGCTTTTGATTGACTAATAGCTTTAGCCATTTTAGGAGTAACCTCTCCATATAAGGAATCAGCAATGACCATACCAATAGGGCCAATAATGATATCCGCATCTTTAGAGTTGACAATAACGGGATTTTCTCCAGTTGCACCACAATCAGCTTTAGCTTTAAGCATTGCTTGAGTAGCAAAAGCATTAGTG